>DAIEQP010000212.1 GCA_027347805.1 Ignavibacteria bacterium
CATACCCTTTAGTTTTACCTCTTCATATTTTTTATTTGCCAAATCGTAATTCGATTTAAGATGATTAATAAAATTCTTCAACTTTCTTGCGGATTCGAATCCGGCATCACCCTGTTTATGACAATCAACACACTTTGCTTCTTTTTCAATACCAATCATGCTATCTGAGGTTTTTGCTACCGAATGATTTGTATGGCATTGTTCACAGCCATGAAAGTTTTTCTCTTCAAAAACTCTTGCCATTCTCGATGTTTCAAAGTACTCCATGTTTTTTACATGGCAGGCACCGCAAACTCTTGCTATTGATGTGACTCCGGGAGGTGTAGCGCCGTGATTTCCATGGCAATCGTTGCACGCCGGAGCGCCAACATCTTTTTTCTCAAAAAGTGCAATTCCATGTACGCTTTTAGTGTATTCTGAAAGCTGATTATGCGGAATTTTATATTGCCTCATTAAATTCGCATCCCCATGACATTTATTACATGTTGAAGGAACATTAAATTTATAAACAGTTGAACGAGGATCTTTTACAGCGAGTATATTATGTGCTGAATGGCAGCTTGCGCACTCGGCAACATTTTTATCTCCACTCTGTAATTTTTTTCCATGTACGCTTGTAAAGTATTGTGAGACCTGATCAGTGGCAATTCTGGGTTGGTAGACTCTCATTATATTAATATTCGAATGACACTTGCCGCAAAATTTCGGGATTTCGGATTTAGTAGGCACCCCGACAAATCCTTTTTCGGGATCCATAGCTACAGAAATATCATCACTTTGCGGATCACCGCCGTGGCACGAAGAACACATTAGTTTATTGTGTATATCATTATCAGAATAATCTTTGGGCAGATTATGATTTTCTTGATGGCATTTAAAACACTGATCTATTTTCTTTTTGGTTTTCTCTGTTTTAGAACCCGGACTTGAAAAAGCTAAAACACTTGAAACCGCTAGCCAACAAATTATTTGAAGAAAAATTCTTTTTTTCATGTTAGCCTTCCTATAAAATGTAACCAAGTATGGTCATTATGAAAATAAACACTACTGCAACAACACCTAGAATTGTTAACGGTTGATATTTCCAATTTTGTCTGTTTTTAATTTTGATATATGGTATAAGCATCCAGACTAAACCAATTAGACCGAATGCAATCACACCGAAAAGTTCTCCTTCAATAAACCAAAGATGGGGAGGCAAAAATTTTAGTGATTGGAACATGAACATAAAATACCATTCGGGACGAATGCCTTTGGGGGCTGGTGCAAATGCATCTGCTTTGTTTCCAAGTTCCCATGGAAAATAGAGAGCCAGGAATATTAAGATGTTAAAAACAACAACCCACAGCAATAAATCTTTTAAGGCAAAATCGGGAAAGAATGGAATATATTTCTTTTTCTCTTCCGGAAGATTTTTAAATTTTTCCGGTTCATGCATTCCCTGTCTTTGAATGAATATTAAATGCAGTGCTAAAAAAAATGAAAAAATTGCTGGCAGGATTGCAACATGAATTCCAAAAAATCTAGAAAGAGTTGCGCCGGTTACATCTTCACCGCCACGAAGCAAAACTTTAAGAGGTTCTCCAACTAATGGCAAAACTCCTACAATATCAGTTCCAACTTTTGTTGCGAAGAATGCAAGTTCATTCCATGGCAGCAAATAACCGCTGAAACCAAAAGCCAAAGTGAAAACCAAAATTATAAATCCAGTTACCCATGTAAGTTCTCTTGGCTTTTCATATGCTTTACTAAAAAATACGCTGAACATATGAATGAATGCGAAGAACACTAAAAGATTTGCTGACCAGCTGTGAACATTTCTAATCAGCCATCCAAATTTTACTTCTGTTACTATAAATCGAACACTCTCAAAAGCGGAATCTTCTCCCGGTCTATAATAAAGTAAAAGTAATATTCCCGTAAATAGCTGAACCATGAAAAGAAAAAGAGTAACCCCGCCCATATAGTACCAAACAGAATGTCTGTGCATTGGTACCTTTTTATGTTGCAGAAGATTTCTGACAGGTGTTAAATCATACCTTTCGTCAATCCAATTTATAAGTTTATTAGAAATTTTTTTCATCATTGTTATCCCAGTTTAGTAACAACAATTTCTTCTTTAATTAATTTTACATCATATTCTTCAAGCGGTTTAGGCGGCGGGCCGGAAACATTTCTTCCATTCAAATCATATAGCCCGTTATGACATGCGCACCAAATTTGTTTTGTATCTTGTTTGTATTGAACGATACAATCAAGATGAGTACAGCTTGCCGATAATGCTTTATATTGATCTTTTCCAGTCTTAATTAAGATCACCGGTTTTCTTCCAAATTTTAAAATCTTCGAAGTGTTTTCCGGGAAATCTGAATTCAATCCGGCTTTTAAAGAATTTACTTTAGGCTCAGCACTTTTAGGCGGATTCAGAAATGAAACAATAGGATAAATGATAGAAACAATTCCCCCTATTCCACCAATACCCAAAAGCATGTTCAGAAATTTTCTTCTATCAAGTTTCATAGTATCTCTTTTTTTGTGATTTTCATTTAGTGTTGTCAGATAATTCCTGTGAATTATCTGTCTGATTCTTTCTGCGTTTTGTGTAGAAAATAGATGTTATTATCAATCCAATCCCCAATACAACAAAGGATAATATTCTAAAGCTCGGGTCAAAATTCGTACTGCCTATTGTCAAAACATATAATACTGTAAGAAATAATGTGGCTAACGACATCCATCTGTATTTTATATTTTTCAATACGATACCAAGAACAAGATAGAACAGTGCAACAACCATCCACGAAAGACTAACATAATTGTGCGGAACAATATGATAAAGTGCGTAAGGGAAGATGAAAAATGCTGCAACAAGGTATGCTATTCGCATCATTTCTGTTTTTAGTTGAAGTCTGTCTTTTTGCCAGTTAAGCACACGTGCACTCAATAGTGCAGCAAAACCAAAGCTAAGACTTATGACTCCCAAACTTCCAGCCAGTATTAAATAAGTAAAATAGATTAGCAAATAGATTATAAAATTTGCAACAATTATAAATTTCGATCTAAACCATATGGAAGTTGAAACAACAAGGAAACTCTGCCAGGAAAGCCACACAAAATAATCTGGCTTTGGAAAATAACCGACAATAGCAACACTTAACGAAGCATAACCTGTCATTGCATACAAAAATGTTGAATACTTGCTTTCATACTTTTTCCAATAGATTACTGCAAAAACTAAGAAAATAATTGCCGCTAAAAGATTTACTGTAATTAATGAATCGCGGTACTTTGAGATAGACAAACCAAATAATAGTAAATACGGCAAGATTGATGAGAGCACAATGCTTGTTATCGTTCTGAAATCCTCATTTAATTCATTCTTCATAAAGATATTTGCTGAAGAAAAAATCATTACATAAATGGTGATAAACAATTGATTCAAAATGGAAAACGAAAAGGTCTGCTGTGGATCGGCGAAAAAATAATTCCCGATTGAAAACCAAAAGTGAGCTAATAAAATTATCAGCATGCCTGAATTAAATAATCCGGACCATTCTTTCCTGATTTTTAAATACACAATAAGTGTTGAAAGAATCGAAAAAGTTAAATAAGCTAAAATCGGCGTACCATTTATTAGCGCAGTAAAAGAAGTTAATATTATCCCCAAGCTTGTTAAATAAATCGAACCGCGCCTGATGGAAACAAACAAAATAGATGCAGCAACTAAATAAAGAAATATGGAAAGAAGACCGGTACTTTCAATAGTTGCTGCAGTATTAAAATAGTGAAGTCTTAAAACGGAAAAAAATGCCAGCATTAAAGATGAGCCGAATAAATATCTAGATAACAGCTCATAAGAATTTTTTAAAAATTTTGATACTGTTAAAAAGACCAGAACGATGGCAAAACCGAAAACACTTGGAAAAATCTGTGGGATGCTATTAAATGGGAAGGTTAAAACAAAAATTAAACCCAGAACTAGAACAATTATACCAATTTTAGCCAGCCAAAATTGGCCAATTTCATTTTCCAGGTCATCAGAATCTTTTGAACGATTGCCTAGAAAACTACCAGATGATTTAACATTATGATCTTCTGTTGGGTTTTGAATATCTAGCTGAAACTCTAGTCTTGAAACTCTCTGCTCAAGATTCTTTATATATGAAAGCAACTGCTCGTTGTCGTAAGTATCGGAGGAAATAGCCATATTAATACCTCCAGTAAATTGTTATTCGCTTATATTTTTTACTCCTTTCTAGTTATTAAATAATCATCTTTTAGGTCATCGTTTTTGCAAAACACCTAAATAGTATCATCCTGAAATGAAGATAAATGACTGGTTAGCTTAAAGCAACAAAAAAGTTTAAATGGATTAAAAAAGAAAGAGCCACAAATGTGGCTCTTTAGTAGGAAGTTATTTTTTTTCTTCTTTCTTAACTGAATTTTTTTCCGATTTCATTTCATGTTCTTTTTTGATCTTTTTTTCAATAAAAACATCTTCATCATCCTCGCCATCCATCATTTTCATCATAATTTTATGTTTTCCCATTCCAGGCATTTTCATCATTTGCATACCACCGCCACAGCAGCAGCTGCATCCGCCATTATGCATGGGTGCCATTCTATGATTAAAGAAGAGAACGTTTTCGTCATCATCACCGCCTTCTTTAATAATCTTAACATGTTTACGAACGCCCCCTTCTGTTTCGTGTTCTTTGATGTATTTATCAGCTTCTTCGCCTTCTAATTTTTTTACTTCTTCTTTTCCATCTTTATTTGTTGTTGTAACGGTTACTTCTTTTTTCCCATCTTTTATCTCCACTTGAATCTTCTTTTTGCTTTCTCCTTTTTGATCGTCTACATCATCAGTTATATGGAACATCATTGCGTTGCCGTGCGGAACATCCATATCAAATTGATCTCCTTCTGAAGAAAGCATAATTGTTTTCTTTCCAGCCATCGGTTTAATTATCTTAACAAGCTTTTCAGCATCCTTGCCTTCAAACACAACATCTTTTCCATCAACATTTACAGTCACTTTATCAACCTTTCCCTTCAGTTGATCAACTTTACTTTTGAATTCACTTTTATCCTGCGCATTCAAAGCAATCCCGGCAAATAAGAAAATTATAATTGCATAAATTTTCAGCGTTGTTAGTTTTTTCATTTTACTCTCCTTTGTTTATTGAGTTGTTCAAAAATATTTACTTATACAATACAAAGTTGTTAAAGAGCCGTTAAGAAATGTTAAAAAGTGTTAAATAAACGATTTCTAACTATGAATGGATTAATTTTGCATCATGAAGGAAAAGAAATTAAAAATAATAATCGGATTGATGACCTTAGCTGTTTTAGGTCTTGTAGTGGTTCAGGTTTATTGGTTGGTCAATTTAATCAAAGTCGAATCAGAAAAATTTGATCACACAGTAATGAATTCTATGGCACGTGTGGCAAATAAACTTGAAAAAGAGGAAGCCGCTAAAACTGTTTTAAAAAAAATCACACTAAAGGAAACCAAGGAGCCGGGCATAAAAAAACGAATAACCGTTTCTTCCGGCAACTTTAATTTTTTTGTGAAAGACAGTCTTGCCGGAACTCATTTCGTTCACATGATAAATGATGATGAAGATTTAAAGTGGGAATACAAAGTAGATACAAGCAGCAGGAAAAATACAACCCATGTTAGAGTGTTTAGAATGCCCGGCGCCCCTCCGCCAGATAGACTGCATGCACCAGGAATTTTTATTCAGGAAAAAATTGATACGATTGTGCGAAGCAAAAAAAAGTTGGTTCAGAATGTTGTAACTGAAATGATGGAATATAAATCTCATCTGCCGATTGAAAAAAGAATTAAAAATGAATCACTCAACAAACTTCTTACAGATGAATTTGCAAACAGAGGAATTGATGGAGATTTTTTCTTCGCAGTAAGGAAACTTGAAAAAGATAGTCTTACTCTTGTCAAATCCGGAAGTGATGTAAAAGAATTAAAGAAGTCCGACTACCGAACTCTTTTATTTCCGGAAGAAATTTTCGCTTCACCCAATGAGCTTGTTGTATACTTTCCTAATAAAAACAGATACATCCTTGGTTCATTAATAGGCATGTTGAGTTTATCGATAATTTTTATTTTTACAATTGTTGGCGTGTTTTATAAAACCGTTCAAATGTTTATTCGCCAGAAAAAAATTACTGAAGTAAAAAATGATCTGATCAATAATATCACACACGAATTTAAGACACCGATTGCCACAATATCACTTGCATGCGAAGCATTAAACGAACCGTTGCTTTCTTCGGAAAGACAGTCTGTTTCCCGTTATTCTAAAATAATAAAGGAAGAAAATGACAGGCTTCAATTAATGGTTGATACCTTGCTAAACACTGCCGCAATGGAACGGGATGAATTGAAAATTCGTAATGATAAAGTTAATCTCACTCTAATAATTTCATCCGCCATTAATAAATTTGAGGAGGTGCTGAAGCAAAAAGAGGGGTCAATTCTTTTCGAAAAAGAAAATGAAGATTATTTTATTACCGGGGATAAATTTCATCTGATGAATGTTTTTTGCAATCTGATCGATAATGCTGTTAAGTACAATACTGACAAACCGGAAATTAAAATTTCAATGTCTTCAACATCAGATCAAGCGACAATTTCAATCACAGATAACGGGATTGGAATTCCCGCTGAAAGTCTGGATAAAATATTTGAAACCTTCTACCGCGTACAAAGCGGTAATATCCAGAATTTCCGGGGTAATGGAATAGGATTAAGTTATTCCAAAAAAATAATTGAGCTTCACAAAGGAACAATTTCTGTATCGAGTAAAACTGGAAGCGGTTCAACTTTTATTATTACTCTGCCGCTCGAATGAAAAAGACTAATTCCATATTGCTTGTAGAAGATGATAAAAACCTTTCCACACTTCTGAAAGAATTTCTTGAAGTGAAAGGGTTTTCAGTTATCCAGGCTTTCAACGGCGTTGAAGCATTAAATATCGTCAATAAAGAAAACTTCTCAATAATCATTATTGATGTAATGATGCCAAAAATGGATGGATTTTCATTTGCGAAAAAAATTGTATCAATGGAAATTCAAACACCTTTCCTTTTTCTTACAGCTAAAGCAATGATGAATGATAAAATTGACGGATTAAAAATCGGTGCCGATGATTACATAACAAAACCTTTCAGTATAGAAGAATTGATATTGCGTATCAACGTAATTCTAAGGCGCAACTTATCCGGCAATTCAAATGAATCTATTTTTTCAATCGGGCTTTATAAATTTAATTATGATGAACGAAGTCTTATAATAAATGAAACCATACAAAAACTAACTTCAAAAGAAGCAGAGCTGTTGAAACTCCTATGCATTAATATGAACTCAATAGTTGAAAGAAGTATTGCTCTCAATAATATTTGGAAAGATGATACTTACTTCAATTCACGAAGCATGGATGTTTATATCACTAAATTGAGAGGCTACTTGAAGAGCGATCCGGCAATTGAAATT
>DAIEQP010000234.1 GCA_027347805.1 Ignavibacteria bacterium
TTACAACCGGCGATGCAAATGAAATTTCGCAAGGCGTGTTTATACTCGAAAAAAACTTTTTAAGTTCTGAAAAGAAATTAACAATTACAGTTGATTTATCTGCATCAAGAACATTCTCGAAATCAATATTAACTCCGCTAAATCCACCAATCTGAAATTTTGTTTTGATGTTATTAAAGAAACTATTTCTGACAGAAACGTCTGTGAATATCTTATGAATCTCATCGCCGTTAAAATTTGTTACTGAAGCTATTAATTTTACATTATTAGCAGATGCCGAGTTAATAACATCGTTCCAAGGCCAGCCCGCTGGGTCTTTAAGATTACCGGATGCATCTGCCTGAAAAGAGAATACTGCAAGATGAGTAATGAGATCATAGCGAAGATAATTGCCGGCACCGGTTGAATATTCCCAATCGGGTAAATATCCAAAAACCACTTTATTTAGTTTTTTTACCCCGGAAATTTTTGTTTGAAAATTTTGAACAATTGATTTTTCACTTTTCAGATTGGTATAATATTGCTTCTGGAACTGATGCACAGAAAATGATTGAGCATTAAGAATCATAACAGATATAACAAAAACGAAAAATATTTTTTTCATGCATATCAATATTGTTGGATCAAAAATAAATTATTTTTATACCAGAGCATAAAAAAACCTCAACTGTTCTGTTGAGGTTTTTCCGGGTCAATAATAAAGATTATTTAATTAGAATCATTTTTCTAAATTGCGTAAATCCATTAAAACTCGCGGAATATATATATATACCGCTCGGCAAAGCACTGGCGTCAAATCTAATATTATACAGACCGGCCGGCTTTAATTCATTTACCAAAGTTGCAACCTTTTTTCCAAGGATATCATAAACGTTAAGAAAAACAAATCCACTCTTAGGTAATTGGTAACTTATTATTGTCGAAGGATTAAAAGGATTCGGATAATTCTGATTAAGTGAAAAATCTATTGGGAGTTTTGATACATTCTCACTTTCAATTCCAGTTGCAATATCAGTTGTATTAATAACCTGTCCCCTTATTTCCCCTCCCGGGTTTGCTACCGTATGAACATTCATATATAACTTACCTTGAACTAATGCATTTAACAATAAATCTGATAGTGGCTGACTAACATCAATGCTTGACCAAATTCCTGCGGCAGTATTGTTTGCTAGCGTAATAGATTTTACAACTCCACCACTTACACCAACGGCAGCATTATGGAAATGAGATGCAGTTGGAGTTAAACCCGCAACTGTTAGATCATAAGACACCGTTCCATCTACATTTAGTCTCACTGACCCAGTCCCTGTTGCACTTGAATTATTAGCGGGTACTTCCTGGCTTCCATCTAACTTTGAAGTAAATCCTGCCCCTGCAGTAATCTGTACCTGTCCCCGAATTTCACCACTTGGATTAGCTGCCGTATGAACATTAACATATAATCTTCCCTTAAGAAGTTCACTTAACAATAAGTCTGTAAGCGGTTGATTTGTATCTGTAGTACTCCAAACTCCAACAGCAGTATTTCCATTAAAAGTAATATTTTTAACTACGCCTCCACTGGTTCCAACCACGGCATTATGAAAATGAGAACCGGTAATTGCTCCGCTCAATCCATTAACTGTAATATGATAACTCAGTTTTGTCCCATTCGAACTTAGAACAAATGAACCCGTACCGGTAGCATTTGTTGTTACAGAAGGAGTTTCCTGATTTCCATCCATCTTTGCAGTAAATGTAATTCCATTATTTATTGCAACCTGGCCGCGTATTTCACCACCAGGATTTGCAGTAGTATGTGCATTAATGTATAGTTTCCCTTTAATAAGTTCACTCAGCAATTGATCTGTTAATGGTTGAGATGCATCTCCACTTGCCCACACTCCAGCGCTTGTATTGTTGGTCAGAGTTATATTTTTTACTACTCCGCCATTTGTGCCTGCAGCAGAATTATGGAAATGTGAGGCGGTTGGAGTAAGCCCTGCAACTGTTACATTATATGAAACAGTTCCGTCCGTATTTAACCGTACAGAACCAGTTCCTGATGCCGAAGTTGTAACTGGAGGATTTTCTTGTGAACCTTCAAGTTTAGCAGTAAATCCTACAGCTGATGTCAAAAGCACCTGTCCTCTAATTTCACCAGCCGTATTAGCAGATGTATGAACATTTACATACAATCTCCCTTTTAAAAGTTCGTTTAGTAATAAATCCGTAAGTGGCTGACTTGCATCTGTGCTTGACCAAATACCTGCGGCACTATTCCCCGTAAATGTAATACTTTTCACAACCCCTCCAGAAACCCCGCTAGCGGCATTGTGAAAATGAGATCCGGTAATAGAACCGCTTAATCCGTTTACGGTTATATTGTATGACAATTGTGTACCACTAGAATTTAGAACAAATGTGCCGGTACCCGTTGCTGTGGTTGTAACAGCAGGTGTTTCCTGTGTTCCATCCATTTTAGCAGTAAACATTATTGATGATTGTGAATATGATAAAGTATATAAAAAAATAATTGAAATGATGGTAAAGGTGAATCTATTCATAATAGCTCCTTTCCGCGAACTATATTTTTGGCCCTATATAAAAAACAATTCTTTACGGCAAGCAGTTCATTTTTAAGCAAATTAAAATTTATGAATGGAATTTGAGGAATAAAAAAACCCCAAATTTATCTTGGGGTTTTGTGAAGAAAAATTTTATGTCTGCAAATTTAATTTTATAATTCGTCGTATCCCTCTTCAATTCTTCGCTGTCTTTCCTGATCCATCATGTTTGTCTTCCTTGTATCAATTCTGTATGTCAAACCCAGATTCAACATTCTGGAATCCATAAATCTTTTACTGATTGAAGTAAAATTACTGGCTGTAGTTTCAGTATCAAATTTTCGTGTATCAAACAAATCCGAAATGCGAAGAGTAATGCTAAGCTGTCCATCCATAAAATCTTTTCTCAGCATTAAATCCATCCAGTAAAGAGCATCCATTTTAGATTGAGTAGCTGCGCCTCCGAAGAACATTCCGCCGCCGCCAACATCACCACCGCCACCTCCTCCGCCGCGTTGTCCGCCGCCCCCGCCGCCAAATCCTCCAAAGCCGCCCATCATTAATTGGATTGATGGAGAGTTATAGAAAATCATTGATTGAAGCACAAATCCATCTGCAATAGTCATTTGTGAATTCAGCATTGTTCTCCAGCTATTGCTTTCTCTTGTACCACCAAGTGTTCCTAAATCTTCAACAGAATTATTATAATAAGAGAATGTTCCGCTCAATCTCCACCATGTTCCAATCGGCTGAGTAAGTATTAATTCTATTCCGTAAGATTTTCCTTTCGATACGTTTTCATAGGTGGAATAAGTAACACCGCTTGGAGTTAATGTTGAGATAGTGCTGATCAAATTATTATTCAATCTGTAAAACAGATTGGAAACCAAAACAGTTTTTGAAAACATTTTCGTGTAACCCAATTCGAATGAATTGAAGAATTGAGGTTTAAGATTTGGATTACCTTTGACAATATTTAAAGAATCAGAACGATCTTCATATGGATTTAATTGTCTGTTCTGAGGTCTATCAATTCTTCTGCTATAGCTAAGCTGAATTTCATCAACATCTGTAAATGAATAACGCAGATGAACAGTTGGATAAATTTCAAAATACTTGCTTTCAAACCTGTCAACTGAAGCGGGAACTGATCCATCAATTATTGCCTGCTCTGCACGCAAGCCGGTTTGAAAACTAAAACTTCCAATTGAATTAGAATATATTCCATATACTGCATGAATCTGTTCTTTATAATCGTATTCATTGTTTAATAAATTACTTGGACCCCAGACATTAAGACCATAATTAAAACTGAGGTAATCATTCGACATTGTTAGATCTCGAATCATGCTTCTTACTCCACCTTCAAATCGTCCCCAGCTATTTAATGGCTGCACATAATTTGCCTGGAAAAGCAACATTTTGTTACCATTATCCGAAAGAGATTTTTGAAGTGAAGGAGCTATCACAGGACCAACACCTACATCATAATATTTCTGTGTAATATCAAAATCACTACTCATCGAGCTTTGAGAATACATTAAATCAGCTGTTAATTCCTGGGTTCTGTTTTCATAGGTCTTTTTATAGCTTAGTGTATAATTTCCAGAACTGTTATCTCTGCTTCCATCACTATTTCTGTCGAACCAGCTTGTTCTAACATTGTTCTGATCAAGATTAATATTCTGATTGACACTTGAACTTCCAAATGATCCAAAACGGAATTGTCCATTCAATGTAAAGAATTCTTTTTCACCAATGTAATAATCACCGCCGACAGAAATACTATGATTTTTCATATCATTTGAACCGCTTGATTGTTGATCAAGTACAGCAGAAGATCCTCCGAAAAATGAATTACGAACCATGCTACCGCCATTATACATATTGAAAAAACGGCCGTCGTAGCTGCTGAATAAGTTAAAATTATCACCGCGAAGATTTCCGTTAATTGAAGAGCTATATCTTCCTTTTGTACCTGCATTAGCCATTAAACTTGCACTGTACCCGAGATTAGATTTCTTTTTCAGAATAACATTTATTATTCCTCCGGTTCCTTCAGGATCATATCTTGCAGAAGGATTTGTAACCAATTCAATTGATTCTATTTGGCTTGCAGGAATTTGAGCCAATACATCAGAGCCGCTGAAACCTGCGAGCTGTGCCGGTCTTCCATCAACTAAAACTGTAATGTTACTATTTCCTCGAACAGAAACACCGCCATCCGCATCAACTTGAACTGCGGGCAGATTTTGAACTACATCTACTGCTGTTCCACCGCTGTTTGCTAGATTTTTATCGACATTATAAACTTTTTTATCAAGGTTATAATTAATCGCTTCTCTCTCAGATTTAATAACAACTTCATTCATGTTTACATTTTTAGGTGTAAGTCGGATTGTGCTAAATGCAAGATTTGTATTATTTGGTCTAACTGTTAAGGAATCAAATCTTTTTGTTGCATAACCTATGTAAGAAACTTTCATAAAGTATCTTCCATACATAAGTTTTTCTACTGTAAATTTTCCTTGTGAGTTTGAAACTGTACCATTAGCAACAGTTGAATCTTTCCATCTGTATATCACCACGTTGGCATACTCGATAGGTTGATTATTAGAACCGTCAACAATTGTTCCGCTCACTGTTCCAATTGGTTGAAATTGAGAAGCATCCATTCTTCTTTGACCATCGCGCTGGTTTTGACTATAAATAGTAACGCTAAGCAACGTAACCATTACTAATATCGAAATTGATCTGTAAAACACTTTCATAATCTCCAATAGTTTTTTCGATGACTAAACACTCTGCAAGTGTAATTGGTTTAATTTGGGGGAACAAAAATGCACAGGATTAATATAAAATCAAAGCATTTTAGGTGTTATTTTGACACTTCTAGAAAAAAAATATCAAAATTCACTTTATTAAAATCATTTTGTAAATCTGGATACTTTTTCCACACCGAACATTGTAAACATAAACACCGCTTGGTAATTCCCTTCCGTCAAAAATAACTGAATGAATTCCTGCCGGTTTTTGCTGATTTACGAGTGTTGCAACTTCGCGACCAAGAAAATCAAAAATTTTTATGATAACAAAACCTGCTATTGGTAATTCATATTTAATTGTGGTTGTGGGATTAAAAGGGTTGGGATAGTTCTGCAATACAATGAATAAATCCGGCGGTTCAACCTTTATCTGTATTGAATTACTATATTCAAATTTTCCATCGAAATCGATTTGTCTTAACCGGTAAAAAATATTTCCAGCTGGAAAATTATAATCAATAAAAGAATATTCCTTTGGGGAATTAGTATTTCCATGCCCTGATACAAATCCAATATTCCCCCAAGTATCATTTTCCAAGTCAGATCTGCGTTCTACTGCAAATCCATAATTATTTACT
>DAIEQP010000248.1 GCA_027347805.1 Ignavibacteria bacterium
TCTACAGATACTTCAAGGTCCACACCATTTCTGTTTGCAACTGATTTCATAGGCCCTACTACATCGCTGATTAACGATTTCAATGAGAACCGGCCAATTTCTATTTTTTCTTTTTTGTCAACTATCTTCGAAAAATCGAGCAAATTATTTAGCAGTCCAAGTAATGAATTAGATGATTCTTTAATAAGATTGAGATAATCAATTTGATCTTTTTCAAGCCGCGATTCAAGAAGTAAATCTGTTAAACCCATGATACCATTCAAAGGAGTTCTTAATTCATGACTCATATTAGAGATAAACATGCTTTTCGCCTGATTAGCCGCATCTGAAATTTCCTTAGCTTTCCGCAATTCGTCTTCAAGAATTTTTCTATTAGTGTAATCAAGACATACACCAATATATCCTTCAAAATTATCGTTAAGATCATAAATCGGGTTCGCAGCACATATAAGCCAGTGATATTTTGCATCACTCGCAAGCAATCGATAATCAGTTTCAAATTTTATTTTTTTATCGAATGAATCCTTAAAAATATTTGCGAACCTATCTCTGTCTTCAGGATGAATTAAATTAAGCCAGCCTTGATAAATCTGTGATTCAATTGTAGATCCGGTGAATTCAATCCAGTTACTGTTAAAATAATTGAATTGTTTATCCTTATTAGCGCGCCAGATAAGAACGGGAAATTTCTCCAGGATGTTCAAATAAAAATCTTTTGCAGCTAAAACTGCCAGCTCGGTTTCCCTTCTTTTAGAAGTATCGCGGAACGTAATTACTTTTCCAAAAACATTTCCGTTTTCATCAACGATAGAAGAAATTTTTTCTTCGATTGGATAGCTTGAGCCATTTTTTGTAGATAGAATTTTATTCGTGGAAAGGTTCTTCATAAAATTCTGCGGATTCTCTTTTGAGAAATAAATAATTGCCTCAGTTGAAACATCGGGATTTGTATTATAAATCATATTTATATTTTGCCCGTTACTTTCCTGAAAAGAATAACCGCAAAGTTTTTCTGCAACATGATTCATGAACTTTACATTATTCTGAGAATCAGTTGCTATCACACCATCGCCAATACTTTCTAAAGTGGTTTTAAACCACAAATCAGCTTCTTTCTGCTTTTTATCCGCAGCATTTTTATAAAGTGCAATCTCAATTGTGCTTTTAAGTTCCTTCAGTTCGAATGGTTTTATTAAATATCCATAAGGTTCAGTTGCCTTTGCTCTTTCTATTGAATTATCATTTGAAAAAGCTGTCATGTAAATAACAGGAACATTAAATCTATCTTTTATAATTTGTGCGGTTTCAATTCCATCTTTGTCACCAAGAATCATTATGTCCATCAAAACCAGTGAAGGTCTATTTTTGGATATTATTTCGATTGCGGCATCTCCATTATCAACTATGCCCAAAACATTATAGTGTAAACTTTTTAGTGATGCCTGAATAAAAAACGCAACACTTTTATCATCTTCAACAACCAGAATATCAACCTGCATTTTTTTGAACCCCCGTTTGATTTTGTAAATGCTGAACTGTTTTAAAATGTTTTGCAAATTTCATATCAGTCTGCAGTATATGAATTGTTAACCAGCTTTTTAAAAATTTTGCCACTTCCGCTGAGGCGAAAGTGTTTCCGTCTTTAAATTTGCCTCTAAATTCAAGCAGGTTCCTTGTCAGGTTATCGTGTTCCAACCTGTGCAACTGAAATTCGGGATACCTGCACTTAGACATCAATTCTTCCTCTTTTTTGAAATGAAAGAATATGTTTTCCAATAATTCTTTGAATAGATTATCAAGTTTTTCGTTTCCATTTCTTTCCTTTGCTGCACGATGCATACTATTTATTAGCTCAAATAAATACATATGGTGTTCATCTATTATGGCAACATCTGTACAATATATCTTATTCCAATCAAACAAAGCCATTTTGTTTCTCACTAACTGCAATGAGTAATAATATGTCCGGCAATTCTTTCTAGCGGCAGAACAGTATCAACCGCACCCAGCTTAATTGCTTCATTAGGCATTCCAAAAACAACACAAGATTTTTCATCCTGGGCAATTGTATGCGCACCATTTTCTTTTAGCTCCATCATTCCTTTAGCGCCATCGTCGCCCATTCCAGTCATTATAACTCCAACTGCATTCTTTCCGGCATATCTTGAAGCAGAACGAAACAGAACATCAACAGAAGGACGATGGCGGCTAACAAGCGGCCCTTATTTTATTTCAACATAATATTTTGCCCCGCTTCTTTTTAATAGCATATGATAGTTGCCTGGCGCAATAATAGCTCTACCTCTAATTAAAGAATCGCCATCCTGCGCTTCTTTGACAGATATTTTACATAGTCCATCCAATCTTTTTGCAAATGCTTTTGTAAAATGTTCAGGCATATGCTGAACTATTGCAATACCAGGAGTATCAAGAGGCAGTGCTTCCAAAAATGTTTTTAATGCTTCTGTTCCACCAGTAGATGCCCCAACAACAATTATTTTTTCTGTTGTTTCAGCCATTGCATTGCTTTTTGATTTTGCAAGAATTGCGTCTGCGCTTAGTTTGGGCTGAATTGTAGTCTGCCAAACCGACTTTCTCTTTAAATTTACTCTTGATGCAGCTTTTACAACATCACAAATATGTATTCTGGATTCTTCTAAAAATTGTTTGGTACCGAGTTTGGGTTTTGTAATTAATTCCACAGCACCATATTCAAGCGCTTTAATTGCTGTTTCCGAACCATCAATTGTTAAGCTTGAGCATATAACAACAGGAATGGGGCGCTGATCCATAATTTTCTGAAGAAATGTTATCCCATCCATCCTTGGCATTTCTACATCAAGTGTAATTACATCCGGAATTTCTTTTGCAATCCGTTCCGCAGCAATAAGAGGATCGGGAGCCGAACCAATCACTTCAATAGCCGGGTCACTTGATAAAATTTCTGTCAACGTTTGTCTAACAATGGCAGAGTCATCTACAATTAATACTCTTACTTTCTTTTCCATTCTGTTCACTTTTTTTGATATATGGTTGAAGCAACCCGAGTCAGCGGAAGTTCAATACCCATAATTGTTTCAGAATGCCCCAGGAAAAGATATCCTCCAGGAGACAGTTTGCTAGCAAGTCTTTTAAGTACTTGTTCTTGAGTTTTCTTATCGAAATAAATTATCACATTCCTGCAGAATATTACATCAAGATTTGACGGAATATCTGTTGCTTCACGCATAAGGTTTACTCTTGAAAATTCAATTTGACTTCTAACTTGAGGAATAAATCTTACTACTTGTTTTTCAGGATTTTTACTTTTCAGTAAATATTTCTTTTTATAATTACTAGGAATAACATCAGCTTTATCCAGTTCATAAATTCCTAATGATGCATGTTTTAATACCTCGGTAGAAATATCGCTAGCATAAATCATAAATCGAAAATCACGATTTGATTCAGCAAATTCATTCAGAACAATTGCGAGTGTGTATGGTTCCTCTCCAGTTGAACAGCCTGCACTCCAAAATTGAAAGTAATTTCCTCTTTCCCTGCTTCTGCTTTTTTCAATAAAATTAGGAAGCACTGTTTGTGAAAGATATTCGAAGTGAGCATTCTCTCTGAAGAAATCCGTTTTATTTGTCGTCACTACATCAATCAAAGGAATTAACTCTTCTTTCATACCGGTTTCTGAAAGAGCATAGTTGATATAAGTACTGTAAGAATCCATTTTCAGACTTTTCATTCGTTTGCGAATTCTTCCTTCTACAGTAAGTTTTTTTGTATCCTGAAGATGGATTCCGCAGATATTATAAATTGTACTGCACAGCTTAGAATATTCTTCAAGCGTCAGTTCCTGTTTATAAATATTTAATTCAGAATTTTCCATAAAAAAAATTAATGCAGCCCGTTTATTCGGGCTGCGATTTTTTAAGCTAATTGTGATGCGTTTTCAGTTTGTTGGACTAATGCTAATTCATCGGAAGAAAAAACTTTATCCATTTCAAGAATCATGATAAAATTTTCTTCACGTTTACCCATTCCGCGTAGAAACTCGGCGCGGAATTTTGTTCCGAATTTAGGAGCCGGTTCAATCTGGTCAGGTTCAAGTTCAAATACTTCCTGAACTGAATCTGCAAGGGCACCCAAAATTATTGTTTCATCTTCCAGCTTTATTTCCAATACAATTATGCATGTATTGATTTTACTTTCAGTCTTGCTCATACCAAATTTTAATCTAAGATCTATTACAGGAACAACACTACCGCGGAGGTTAATTACTCCTCTCATATATTCTGGCGTTCTAGGAATTTTAGTAATAGTGGTATAATCAAGAACCTCACGAACCTTTGCAACATCCACAGCAAAGAGTTCATCATCGAGCGTAAATGTTAAGTATGGTCTAACATCTACAATTCCAGCTACACTCATTTTATTCTCCATTTACCTTTTTGTTAAAAATTTGGAGGTAGAATTCTACCTCCATTTTTATTTAGAACCTCTCAAATTCATTATCGAGATGGTCGACACTTGATTCCATATTTAATTTAAAACCATTTCCCTTTTGTGGACGGTTATCACTCTTAACAAAACTGGATCCGTTCCCACCATTTGAAGATGGTTTTTGATTAGTATATGAGCTGTGAGATGGTTTTATTTTTTTTCCGGTATCATTTGTTTTGAAGAATGAAATGATGCTCATCAATTGTTCTGCTTGTGATGTTAAATTTCCTGCGGTTGAAGATAATTCCTCTGAAGCAGAAGCGTTTTGCTGAATAACCTGGTCAAGTTGTTGAATTGCTTTATTGATTTGCTCTGCACCGGAATTCTGTTCGTTACTTGCAGCAGTTATTTCCTGAACAAGTTCTGCTGTTCTAGTAATATCAGGAACTAACTTGCTTAACATTTCACCAGCGTTTTCAGCCACTTCAACACTTGTTGCAGAAAGTTTATTTATTTCTGCAGCAGCAGTCTGGCTTCTTTCAGCAAGTTTTCTAACTTCGGATGCAACAACGGCGAATCCTTTACC
>DAIEQP010000251.1 GCA_027347805.1 Ignavibacteria bacterium
GCTGGCCTCGGTAGCAGGAACTCTCTGCACGCGGTGAACACCGCTTTCAAATTTTAAATCACCAAAAACGCTTTCTCCCGAAAGACTGAAGACAACTTCTTTAAATCCGCCAAGCCCGCCTGTATCATTTAAATCAATCAGTTCTAGTTTCCATCCGCGCAATTCAGCGTAGCGCGAATACATTCTGAATAAATCCGAAGCAAACAAACCGGCTTCATCGCCGCCGGTACCGGCTCTAATTTCAACTATAACGTTTTTATCATCATCCGGATCTTTTGGAATAAGAAGAACTTTTATATTCTCTTCCATTTCAATTCGTTTCTCTTTCAGCTCCTTTAATTCATTTTCCGCAATTTCTACAAGCTCTTTATCCTCGTTTGCATCAATAATTTCCTGGTTTCCCTGCAGATTTTTGATAACCTGGTCATACTCTTTAAATGCATCAACAATGGCAGATAGTTCTCTTCTTTCTTTGCCCAGCGCAATATACTTTGCCTGATCTGAAACAATATTGTGATCAGAAAGTTGTTCTTCTATTTTATCAAATTTTTCTTTTATCGATTTTAATTTGTCGTAAAGTTCCATTTAGCTCTCAAATTGCGGGACGAAATATAGCTATAAAGAAAATAATATTTAGGTTGGGGTATTGCATCTTTGTTTGGAAGTTAAATCTTTCTTAATACATTCAAATATTTCATTTGAACATCAACCGAAGGAATCGGTTTATCCCGCTTAATCTCCATCTGATAATTGCCGAACATTTTATCAAGTGCATCAAACATATTTAATTGGGGGTATGCTCTGTCGCGTAAGAAATGAATCAGTTTCATTGTTCTAAATGCATCGAACCAGAAATACTTTTGCTTGCTGATTTGCTCTTTCTTTTTTGTTTCGCTAACAATCTTATTCCATGATTCCACAAAACCCTGTTCAAGCAAAAATTCATATAACAAATCGTCTATAATCTTGGCTTGTTGTAGATAGTATTCGGTTGATTGAATTGATTCATTCATAAAAACCAGGAGCCATTTTTTTAGAATTTCAAAACAGACCGGATCTATTAGTGAAAACTCATCGTGAGTCCCGGCAAAAAAACGGTTCATTCGCTGGCCGGTACCAAAAGGCACACGCCAGGATCTGCGTGCAGAAGGAAATATTCTTGTTGTGTTAATCTTTTTTATTGGAGTTATTTTTCCAAGCTTTTCCATAAAATAAAAATCTTCGGCGGCTTTTCTTTTATTCATTCCGCCAATCCGCACATAATTCTCGGCATCACACAACATTGTTGAACCTATCGTATCAAATGCAAATGGCGAGTCTGCATACTTGAGCCCGAGTACATAATAACGTAAAAATATTTCATAAGTAATTATTGCTGTGTTAACCTGTTCATTTTCAGTAAGCTTGTGTTCATATTCAACATAACCTGCTTCGATATTATTCTCGTTTACTTCATCAACAATTGCGTCTAGATAATTTTGCTGCACGATACAGTCTGCATCAAGGCATATCAAGATTCTTTTCGCTGGAGAATTATAATCAAAATATTTTAGCGCCAAATCCATTCCGATTTTTCTTGCAAGGCCAACACCTCCCTCTTTATCCGGCATTTCGAAACCTTTAGATGATGCGTCGACAAAACCTAAATTTATTTCCGAACGAATTATAGAACTTGTGAAATCATCAAATGAATTTTTGTGGATAATTGCGCGCAGCATCTCGATGGTTTGTTTATTATCCTCAATTATTTCACTTGATGCTGAAACAGTATTGTTTACAACAACCAAGAATAATGTTGATGTTATATGCCGGGAATTTATTCCGCTTAATGAAATCAGGAGATTTTTGATGTTTCCATATTCCTGGATTGCGGGAATTACAACAATGTTGCTATATAATTCAGATGAATTCGTTTCAATCTTCCAGGTTTCCGAACCAAACTTATTTAAATATTTGGAGACCGAAAGGGGAAGCGGATTTTTTATAGATACGTCAGCCATACTAAAAGTAATTAGTAAGAATAAGTTTTTCAGCAGCTTTAAAATCCGGACCATCAAGCCAATTAATTTTAATACCCTCCCTTTCCATTTTTCTAAACCACGTCATTTGTCTTTTTGAAAACTGATGGATTGCAATATTCAATTTTTCGAACATCTCATCATATGTTAGTTCATTCTGAAGATACATCGCCACGAATTTGTATTCCAGGCCGAGCTGTTTCATCCTTTCATAACTTATACCATCATGCATTAATTGTTTTACTTCTTCAACCATTCCGGATTCGAGTCTAAGTTTTAATCTTTCTGTTATTCTTTTTCTAACTTCATTTCTTGGTAAACTGACACCAATAATTAAAGAGTTAATATTTTTTTTGTTTTCAACTGCAAAAAATGCATCCTGCTCTGCAATCATTAATGCGCGAATAACTCTGTCTTTATTTATCAGATCGGTTGTATTATGCTGCTTTGGCTGAAGTTTTATTAATTTCTCTGCAAGCTCATTATAACTCAGTTCATTTAATTCATTGTAACGATTCTGATTAAATTCCACATCCTTCAATTCATATTCTTTTAGAATGGAATGAATATAAAGCCCGGTTCCCCCGGCAAGAATTGGTAGTTTATTTTTTTCTTCGATCTTTCCGAAGACATCAAAAAACATTTTATAAAAATAAAAGAGGTTAAATTCGTCTGTTGGATTAAACACATCAACAAGGTGATAATTGATCTGCTTTTCATCAACAACATAATCAGCTAAATCCTTGCCGGTTCCAATATCCATGCCTCGATAAACCTGTCTGGAATCGGCAGAGATAATTTCACCATTGAACCTGTTTGCCAGCAGGGCCGCAAGGCGTGTTTTTCCAACCGCGGTTGGTCCAAGTATTGTGATAAGATTATACTGCATAGTTTTCTATGCGGCATTAATACATTATTGAGACTGGTAATGTTATAATAAATGTAGCGCCGCTGCCGGTTGTGCTTTCTACTTCAATTGTTGCGTTGTGCGCCTCTACAATTTTTTTGGTGATAGCTAGTCCTAATCCGGTTCCCTCTTTTTTACCGTAAGACATAAATGGTTCAAAGATTTTATCCTTAAAGCCTTCAGGAATTCCAAGTCCATTATCTTTGAATAAAATTTTTACATCCTTTGTATCACGCTTTGTAGTAATAAAAATAGTTCCGCCTTCAGGCATAGCATCGCACGCGTTTTTAATTATGTGCATATAACATTGGAAAAATTCTTTAACATCAAGTTTTACTGTAACATCCTTATCATATTCATTAATAATCTGGCAGCTTCTTGAAGACACATATGTATCAACACGTGATGAATAATCGTTGAGCGTATTGTTGAGGCTTACATTCGAAGTTCTCAACATTGTTTTTCCTTCAGAGTATGTGCTTGTTGTTTGTATAAGATCGGCTACATGAACAAGTTGATCGAGAAGCATTTTGATTATCTGCAGAGTGTCTTTCGGCAGATCTTTATTCATCAAATGCTCTGCATAACGCTTGCTGACAAGTACCGGCTTTTTAATATCCTGAATTAAAAAATTGGCCATTTTGCCAAGTGAATTTACACGTTCACCCGTAAGTAATTTTTCAACCATCTCTGCGTTTTGGAGAGCAATTGCAGAATGAATTGAAATTGCTTCAAGGAATATCTCATCTCTATTGGAAAAGAATCCATTTTTACTATTCAGTAATTGCAATACACCTATTATTTCCTTCTTATTATTTTTAATAGGAAAACAGATCATGCTTTTAGTTTTGTAACCGCTTGCTTTATCTACATCTCTATTAAAACGTGGATCCGTTTGAACATCTTTAATGTTTATTGTTTCACCGCTCTTAGCAACAAATCCTGCAAGACCTTCACCAACTTTTAATCTTATTTCTCTTATTTCATTTCCGATTGCCACCATTGAAGATATTTCACTTTTTTCCGAATCAACTAGATAAAGTGTACCCCTATCTGCGCCTGTAAGATCGAGTGCAACTTTTACTATGTTTTGAAGTACTTCATCAACTTTAATTGTTGAATTAACAAGTTCTGCGGCACGAATTATCATTTCCATTTCATCATTCGACATTTTCACAGATTCGCCTTGCTTTACTGCATTGCTGATTGATGAAGATTGCCTATGATCTTTTTGTTGTAACGCCTGAATAGCTGCATCCGCTTCGGCAAAAATATCTTCGGCATCATAATCTTTTTGAATTGGTTTATAAGGAGGCAACGGCGGCGGCAATTCTACTTTTTCTTCTGCCGGTATTGATGCAATTGATTCAACCACCGGCTCATCTTTTGTCTGCGCAAAATTTATCGGTGCGGAAAACTGATTTTGCTGAAAAGAATCTTGCATTCCTACTGCAGCAAAAAAATTATCTTCTTCTTTCAGCAAATGTTTTTCTTCAAGCGGTTTTGAAAAAGTTTGTTCGGGTTCGGCTGCTGGTGAAGCTACCCCGCTTAACATCTGAAAAAGCGCATCGTTTAAATCCTGTGCCGGGACAGATGAATCCAATTGAAGAGATGTAAATTCTTTTGTTGAATTTTCCTGAATTGATTCTTTTTCTTCCGGTTTAATTTCTGTAAGATCAAATTCTGATTTTATAATTCCGTCTTCGTTATACAGATCTGAAATAAAATTTGGTTCTTCTGCTTTGGTAAGACTATCTTCAGGGGAATCAATCTTTGACAATGGCTGAACAAGATTATCTTCTTCAAATCTGGATGAATCCGATAAAGATTGAAAAAATTCATGCGTTTCTAAATGATCAGTTGTTTTATTTTTTTGTATCTCGTTAAATTCTTCCTGCGTTGCAATATTAAGCGTAGTTGTTGATTTATCAATCTTTGTTTCCATTTCAAAATCATTTTTCTTTGTACTAATGTCCTCTTCGTTTTCAGCCATCGGCTCCCGCATATTCAAGAATACATTATTATCCAGACGGGAAAGCTCTTCAATTTCTTCTTTTGAAAGTGCAATTAAATAAGTATCACGGAGCGCAACCGCGGTTGATGTGCGCGACATTTCCTCCATAAATTCTTCCTGACCGAAAAAATCATCTTCATTAAATACAAATGATTTTGATTTTCCCAGTAATCTTTTCTTTAAAAGATTTACTTCACCGCTTACAACCAAATAAATATTATCAGCGTAATCACCTTCCCGGTATAAAATCTCTCCTTCGCTTATTGTAATAAGCCGGCCTCTGACATTTCGTAGATCAAGTTTAGAAATGTCTACATTTTTAAGTAACTTGTTTTTGCGTAGTGAAACTAATAACTGATTTTCCATATCAATACCTTTATTGAAAGGGGATAGCTTGAACAAATCTTATTTTGAAATTGGAACAATTCATCTATGTAAACAGGACAAAGTTTTATCATCAATAATCAAAAAGTCCGGTACCCGAAATTTAACACCACATCGAAAATACTTCAATTTATTATTGGGTGCCATTATTAGCCAACAATTATCCGTAAAAGCCGCCGCAGCTATCGAGAAGCGATTTATGAGTTATTTTAATAACAAACCCTCCCCGGAATTGGTGCTGGCCACCGAAGATACTGTGTTAAGAGGATTTGGGTTATCGAACGCAAAAGTAAAATATGTGAAAGATCTTTCGGCAAAAGTATTTTCGGGCGAGGTGAAACTCAAAGGATTTTCTAAAATGACAGATGAGGAAGTTATCGAGCACCTGACTCAAATAAAGGGAATTGGAGTTTGGAGTGCTCATATGTTCCTGATTTTTACACTGGGCAGATTGAATATTTTACCAACTGGCGATCTTGGCATACGTAAAGCGGTTATGTTAAATTACGGTTTGAAAAAAATGCCGACTGAAGATAAAGTTAAAAAGCTAGCCCGAGAAAATAATTGGCATCCATACTGCACAGTTGCTAGCATTTATCTTTGGCAAAGCTTAGACAGCAAAATATAATTAAAGAATCTTTTTCCAGTTAAAAGCATCTTACAATGGACGAATTAAAGCTTATTGAATTAGCTCAAAGTGGCGACAGAAAAGCATTGACTGAGTTGGTTAAACTTTACGAGCAGACTGTATATAATTTTTCATTCAAAATCTGTCGAAATAAAGACCGGGCAGAAAATACTATGCAGGAGACTTTCTTGAGCATGGTTAAAAATCTTAATCAGTTTAGCGGTCAATCAAAGTTATCAACCTGGTTATACCGCGTTGTTTCTAATCACTGCTTAATGATGGCTCGGACTCAAAACAAACATGAATTTGCTTCGTTTGAAGATGAGGACGCTTCTATAGAAGAAAAGGAAATTGCTGATCGGAAAGTTAGTCCAGACAAGGTTACCGAGAACAACGAATTAAAAATCATGCTTGATGCTGCAATTCAAAAACTTCCTGCTGAATATAGAATTGTTTTTTTATTAAGGGATGTGGAAGAACTTTCAACTGAAGAGACGGCGAAAATTGTTGAACTTTCTGTTCCTGCTGTAAAATCAAGATTACACAGGGCAAGAGCTTTTTTAAGAAATGAACTAAACGGGAAACTTGGTCATGCCTGAAAATAAACCAACGTGTAAAGATGTGATGAGTCATATCTGCGATAACCTTGGAGAAGAAATCAATTCTCAAAAGTGCATTGATATAAAAGCTCATCTAGAAAGTTGTGATAACTGCCAGCATTATTTTAATTCGGTTGAAACTACAATTGAGTTCTATAAAAAATATAATGTTAAGCTTTCAGATGATGCGCACGTTCGTTTGATAAATTTTCTTGGTTTAGGAGAATAAAAAACCCGGCAACAAAAAATTGAAGCCGGGTTTAATAATTCTATACTTCAACTATGCTTTCTTCAAATACACATTCCCGTTTATCGTTCTAATCTTGATTTTATTTTTACCATCTCCAGTAGAACCAGTTGCTGTAATATATTTTCTTGGCGAACCTTTTGATCGGTCCCATTCTGTTGATCTTTCTTGTTTTACTGAAAAATCACTTACAATTTTGCAGTCATCAAAATCTTTTCTAGAATCTTTTGTATAAGCAATTTCAATATCTATATTCATCGCTAATTTTTCAGGCACGGTTAGAATAATATCTCCACCCATTGAAGTTAGCATTGCATCTCTTTTGCCTTCTGCTGCATTTCCGCTCATATAAACATTTATATCTCCACCCATTGTTTTAGCTTTTACCCAGCCATCAATTTCTTTTATTTCAATATCGCCGCCCATAGTTTCAGCATCTGCAAATTCGCCGGCTTTATTGACTGTTATTTCCCCTCCCATTGTTTTCAGTTTTGCACCATTCGGAGCGTTATCGACATTAATCTCACCGCCCATTGTAGTAATATTAACTTCTTTCCCGATTGATCCATTTTTTCCCTGGACATTTTTCTGTCTTACCGCACCGCCCATTGATGAAGCACTTAAATCACCTTTAATGTTTTCAAGAAGGACTTCACCGCCCATGGTCTTTGCTTTTCCGTCAACTTCAGAGTCGGTAATTTTAACGCCTCCACCCATTGTTGTAACATCAAGGTATCCTTTAAGCCGTGTAAAATTCAATTCGCCACCCATTGTTTTGCCGGACAATTTTCCCTCAACTTTTTCAGCTTTTACTTCACCACCCATCGTAGAAAATTCGATGTTGTATTTATTCGGCACCCAGACAACCAGTTTTGCGTTTGAGTGGTTATGACGGCTTCTCTCAACATAATCAGAATTAATTTCAACATCGTTTCCGTTTTGATTGAATTCAAATTCTATTTTATTGTCTTCATCATTTTTGATGTATGCTGTTGCGCTCAGCATTTCTTTTTCCCATCCATAAATTTCAATCGATGAACCTGTTTTCAAATCAATTGTGAGTAAGCCGCCCGCTTTAACAGAAAATTCTTTCTTAACTTCTCTGGTATTACTGCTTGCTGCAGACAAATTCATTGTTAATAAAACAAAGAATGTTATTGATAAAACCATTGATGAATGCATAAATACTTTTTGATTCTTTTTCATTTTATCTCTCCTGGTCATTATTTCTTTTTAATAGTTATTACATCATTAACCGAACGAAGATTAATTTTACTTCCTCCGCCATTCAAAACATAGGTGCCAACTATTTCATGGTTTTCATCATCCACTCTGTAATTTTCAGTATCAAAATCGGATTGGATTTTGAAATTTTCTTTTGCGTTTTTCCACCAGCCCTGCACATGTATTCTTGCCTCAATAACAACTTTAGCTGTAGATGGAATTGTTAATTCTATTGAGCCGGCACTTGTTACAACTTTGCTTTCACTTCCAGAAGCGGGATCCAGTTCAACATTAACTTCACCGGCAGAAGTTTTTACATCCACACTTCCCTTTATGTTTTTAAAATCAACATTTCCGCCGCTTGTTTTTCCGCTTACTTTTCCCTTCGCTCCCATAAGTTCAAGGTTGCCGCCGTTAGTTTCCAATCTTGCGTTCCCATTTATGTTGCCGGCAGATACATTACCGCCATAAGTAATTAATTCAGAGTCGCCGCCGGCATCGCCAACAGATATATCACCGCCGTAAGTTCTCACATAAATTCCCGGAGTTGATTTATCAACTGTTATATTGCCGCCCATTGTACTCACTTTAGCTTTTTTCCCATTTATTGAACCGACTTTTATATCGCCGCCCATTGTGTTTACATCAAGAATTCCATCAACATTGCCATTAATTTCAATATTGCCGCCATTTGTTTCTGCGCGTAAAAGTCCTTTTACTGAATGAAATGATAAATCTCCTCCGTAACTTGTTGAAGTAACAGTTCCTTCAATATCATTTTTCACATCAATATTACCGCCGCGTGTTTTCAATTCAAGGTTGAAATTAGATGGAACTGTAACCTGTAAAACAATCCCGTCGTTTTCAAAATCGTTATCATCAATCACAGAGACAACTTTGTTTTCATATGTAATTGTTATGCTTTTTGCCGATTCGCTATCAACATCTTTTATTTGAACAAGCACTTCCTCTTTATCCCAGGTTCTGATATTTATATCCCCGGCCTGGAGTTCTGTATATAATTTTTCTCCTTTTTTTACATTGAATGATTTAGAAATTCCCTGTTCATTATCATTCGCCAGCATGTTCGCATTTATAATTACTGTCAGTAATCCTGCGAATATTATTTTTGTCATCGTTTTCATATTAATCCTCCTTCAATATTGATGCAGCTCTGATTTTTACAAATGTATTTTTGTCTGCCATTGCTTTGTTTGTTAATGTTTGTTTCATTACCTGGTCTATCTGAACGCCGCGTTCTCTCAGTAACATAAGTGCGTTTATTGCTGCAACACGGTTGCCGGAGTTTTCATCATTCGAAAGGACATAAAGTAATGCGTCGCGCAAGTCTTCGTCATATGGATATGTTGATAGCACATTCATTGCCTGCCGACGAACAACAGGATTTTTGTCTTTTTGCATTGCTGTTACTAAAGCTCTTTTAATTTTAGCATCCGGTTTTAATCTTCCCGCCTGTGCCTGATCTGAAAGCGTACTAATGCTTCTTATCCTTACACCGGCATTAGGCTGTGCAATTAAATTATTTATCAATTCATCTTTGAGATTGCGTTGAACTCCAAGATCTTTTTCGGTTAAATTATTTGCAGGTTCACGATTGATTGATGATTGTAAGTTTTCACTGTTTATTTTATTCTGAATTTCAGCAGGTTGTGTTTCGTGTTGAATTCCGGAAATTTCAATTGGGTTCTCCGGTTTCAAATTCTTTTCCACACTTCTTGAAACCAGAAGAGTATAACCAATGCCTATACCCAAAGCAAATGTTGCAACGCCGCCAAATGCCAAACCATAATTATGATAAAAGAAATTCTTTATATTGTTAAGCATATTTGCAATGAAAGAAGTTTTAGAAGCTTCTTTTTTTAATTCGCGCATCAATGCGTTCCTGGCAGATGTTAATCTTTTATCATCAACTTCTTTCGGCTTAACTGCTGCAATTAAAGCGAATTCATTTTTTATTGCTTGGAATTCACGATTGAGAAGATCATCCTGCATGAGAATATTTTCGAATTCTATTTTATCTTCCCGGCTAAGCTCGTTCAATAAGTACAGGTAAGCATCTTCCGAAAACTTTTCCCTGTTCATTTTTTCTCCTGCATAATATTTTTCAAACTGTTTCTCATTTTGTGTGTTGCTGTAAACAAATATTTTTTTACTGCGCCTTCGCTGCACTGCATCATATCGGCAATTTCTTTAATCTTATATTCCTGGAAATATTTCAACGTAAAAACCATTTTCTGCTGCGGCGGCAATTCATCAACTGCGCTGCTAATGTGATTCATCAAGTCCGAGCCGATAGCAAGCGAATCCGAATTATTTTCCGAGATCAGTGTTTCAGATAATGTTACCGGAGATTCATCATCCATATAAACTTCCTTATCAAGCGAATCATATTCTTTTTTTCTTGATTGATAAGTCAGGCAAACATTTGTAGTAATTCTGAAAAGCCAGGTTGAAAACTCGCTTTTGAACTGAAAATTCTTTAATCCACGGAAAACACGAAGAAAAACCTCCTGGTAAATATCCTTTGCATCATCGTCGTTATTCCGGAAAGATTTTGCAATTCCCAATACATGCCGGTCGTATTTATACACCAATTCTTCGAATGCTGCCATATCACCCTTCTGGGCATTTAGTATTAATTGATTTTCAGTCTGGTTCATCTTTTTCCGCTATCTGTTCTTTAGACCGGGCAGTAATACAAAAGGTTGTATGGAATTTAGGGAAAGATTAAGGAATTTCTTTCCAGAAAAAATCACAAAAACCACCCCCTCTACGAAACCTTTCGTATATGTCGCGAGTCTAAACTCACAGAAACAAAAAAAGGCAATGTAATGGCTAAGAAAAGTTTTCCAAAACCAACCGATTCCGAACTTGAAATACTTCAAACGCTCTGGCTGACCGGCCCGGCAACTGTAAAGCTTATAAATGAAAAGCTGAATGAGAAAAAAGAAACCGGGTATACAACCACATTAAAGCTGCTTCAGATTATGCACGAGAAAGAACTAGTTAAGCGAAACGAAAGTGAACGCAGCCATGTGTACAGTGCAAATGTTACAGAAGATGATATTCAAAAATCTTTGGTGGATAAACTCTTGGAAACGGCTTTCAGCGGTTCATCTGCAAAATTGGTTCTGCACGCACTCGGAAATTCAGACCCGTCACAGGAAGAGCTTGATGAAATTCGCGCTTATCTTAATAAAATAGCAAAGGGAAAGAAATGAATTTTGTTTATCAATATATGCCGGAAGGATTGATCAATGCAATCGGGTGGACAATCTTTCATTCAATCTGGCAGGGAGGGGCTGCAGCACTTTTACTAGGAATAATATTATTCTTTATGAATCGGAAACCGGCAAGATTAAAATATGCTGTTTCGGTTTCTGCTCTATTAATTGTTGTGCTTGCATCAGCAGCTACATTTATTATCGAATATAAATCCCCTTTCCCCGTTCAAGTTATTAAGAACAAACAAAGCTTTGATAAAGTAATTATAAGCGGAATTGTTTTTGAAAACCCGGTAGCTGCAGAACAGACTCCATCAACAGTTTTTGATATTGCTCAGAATTATTTTAATGAACATCTGGCATTATTTGTTTTCGCATGGTTTATAGGGCTGATGGTTTTCTCTTTAAGATTTATAGGTAGCGTTCTTAGCCTGCAGCGAATTAGATCTCATGGGTTAAAAGAACTTGATGTTGAATGGCTTTACAGATCACGTGAAATTGCAAAAAAACTCGGAATTAAAAATTTTGTTTTTGTTTATGAATCTGCACGTGTAAAAATTCCAGTTGCACTTGGATATTTAAAACCAATTATTCTCCTGCCAATTGGAATGATTAACGGACTTCCATATACACAGGTAGAAACTATCATTGCTCATGAACTTGCTCACATTAAACGCTATGATTTTTTAATCAATCTAATACAGTCGTTCATCGAAACAGTTTTCTTTTATCACCCGGCAATCTGGTGGATTTCATCTCAGATTAAAGAGGAAAGAGAAAATTGCTGCGATGATTTAACTATCGAAATCTGTAACGACACACTGGCATATTCAAAAGCTCTTTACAATTTACAACACATAAAAGAAAACCATCCCGAGCTTGCACTTGCAGCCAATGGAAACGATAATCAATTATTAAGGAGGATTAAGAGAATGAACGGAGAAAGAAGTAAGTTATCGTACGGGGGAAAGTTTGCGGCACTAATGTTTATGTTTGTTTTCATTGCTACAGTATTCGCTTTCTCTACACCGGCGACTTCAAAAACAAACAATGTCAATTATGCTTCATTAATAAATCCAGTTGCCTCCGGGGATGAAGAATCATCCTTGAAAGCAGCCAATAATTTTTCTTACAAAGACACAACATCACTCAAAAAGGGCAAACACACTTTAAGGTATAGAAAAGATGTTGCCGGAGAAGAAAAACGATTCAAAGCAAAATTGAATAATGGCAAATTGGAAGAATTATATATTGATGGCGAGGCCGTTGCGGAAAAAGATTTATCTAATTATGAAAAAGATGTTGCTTCACGAGTTGATGAATATGATAATGCAATGCAAGATTACCGCAAGGCAATGGATGAATTCAAAGTTAATATAAAGCATCAAAAAGAAAAGATGTACGAGCTTCAGTCAAAGCTTCGCGAGATGAATGCTGATCATAGAAGACATTTTAGTTTTGATTTCCCCGAACATTTTTCAATTCCTACGATGGATTCTGCTGAATTCCGCGAAATGATGAAAAACGTAAAGGAATCTGTTCACAGAGCATTTGCAAATAAATCGTTTCATGTTCCGCCAATTCATATTCCGTCGGTTAAAATTCCCCCTATAAACATTGATGAAAATTGCGGTGAGTTTAACAATGAAGAATTTGCTGCATCAATGAAAGAGTGGGGCAAAGAGTTTAAAGAAAGCATGAAGGAATTTAAACAGCAAATGAAAGAAAACCAGTTTGAATGGCAGAAAATGTCGGAAGAAATTAACAAGTCTGTTAATAATCCTGAATTCAAAAAAAGCATGGAAGACTTAAAAGCTAATATGGGAAAATTAAAAGCCGACATGAAAATTTTAAAGGAATACTTGCATGATGTGAAAGACGAATTGGTTCATGACGGATTAATTAAAGAGGGTGATGATCTTGACGGGTTTTATCTTTCAACAAAAGAAATGAAAGTGAATGGTAAAAAAGTGAGCGGGGATCTTCATCATAAATATCTTGAGTTATACAAGAAACATTATGGCAAAGATTTAAGAGATGACCAAAAATTCAATATTGAAGATTAACTTTCCAGCGCTTCCCTCTTAACGGGGGAAGCGTTTACCTGCATGCATTTAGTTGTTCAATAAATTAAGTGCCAGCTTAATTAAATTTTCTAGGCTCTCATTTGGATTCTTATCAAGCAATGATCTTACAGTTCTTTCAGCAATTTTCTGATTATAGCCGAGATTAACTAACGCAGTAATTGCATCACTTCTTCCGCTTGAGGCTCCGGCGAAATAAATTTCTCCCGAATCTGCAATTGATTCAACTTTATCACGAAGCTCAATCATTAATCGCTCTGCAGTTTTTCTGCCTATCCCGGGAATAGTAATTAATCTGGATATGTTTCCTGTTTTGAGCGCTTCTTTTAAATCTGGAATTTGAATGCCGGATAAAATTCCCTGCGCCGATTTAGGTCCTATTCCGCTTACGCTTATAAGCATCTCAAACATTTCTTTTTCTGCAACGGTGTAAAACCCGTAAAGATCCAGAGCATCTTCCTTAACACATAGATGAGTATAAAGAGAAACGATATCAAGCTCAGCAATTTTTTCGAATGTGCTGATTGATATATTTATCAAATAGCCAACGCCGTTAACATCAACTAAAATTTTCGTTGGTTTTTTCGAAAGTATTTTCCCGCTTATATAGCCAATCATTTTTTAGATATTATATTTTGTTATTCAGTAAATCGACAAAAGTAAAATAATGTTTATCAGCCAATTACTCTATCAGGATTTGCAGCAATAAATTCTTTCCAGTTCTTACTCTTTTTTACTGGAGTTGAAACTTTAAATGCATGACAAACCGCAACTGCGAGTCCGTCGGTTTCATCAAATTTCATTTTTGTTTTTTTTAGAGCGAGAAGTTTTTTCATCATGAACTGAACCTGCTCCTTTGTAGCAGAACCATTGCCTACAACTGATTTTTTTATTTCACGAGGGGAATATTCTTTTATCGGCAATTCATTATTAACAGCTACTAGCATTGAAACAGCGCGCGCATAGCCGATTTTTAAGGCTGATTGCGCATTTTTCCCGTAGAAAGCAGTTTCAAGTGAAAACTCATCCGGTTTGTATTTTTGAATTATCAATTCAAGTTCATCGTAGATTTTTTTTAATCGCGGGGCCTGTTCTTTGGTAGGATTAATTTTAACCACTCCGGAAGCAATATAAGTTAATTCATTTCCTTTGAATTCGACAATTCCATAACCTGTAAATAATGTACCCGGGTCAATTCCAAGAATTCTCATTTATCTTAACTGAATTTTAATCAACGAATTCTGCATTTGTAAAAACATTTTGAACATCATCGCAATCTTCAATCGCCTCAAGAAGCTTTTCAAGTTTTTCCGCATCTTCCCCTTTAACTGGTGCAGATGTTTTTGCAATCCACTGCAAAGATGCATTTTCAATGTTCAGTTTTTTATCGATCAATGCCCGCCTGACATGTTCAAATTCTTCCAGGGAAGTTTTTACTTCAAAATGATTTTCATCCGTTAACAAATCATCAGCTCCCGTTTCAAGAATTATTTCGGTCATCTCATCTTCGCTTCTGCCTTCACGCTTAACTAAAATAATCCCTTTGTGTTGGAACATCCATGCAACAGAATTACTTTCACCCATATTACCGCCGATCTTGCTGAAGTGATGGCGAATTTCCTGAACGGTTCTGTTTTTGTTGTCTGTAGCCGCTTCTATAACAATTGCAACGCCGCCCGGTCCGTAGCCTTCGTACATTACTTCAATTATCTGTTGACCTTCGAGTTCACCGGTAGCTTTTTTAATTGCGCGTTCAATATTTTCAGCAGGCATATTCGCTGCTTTTGCATTATCGATTGCCACACGTAATCTTGCGTTGCCATCGGGGTCGCCTCCTCCCTGGCGTGCAGCAATTAACAGTTCTTTTATCAAACGAGTAAAAGTTTTTCCCCTCTTTGCATCAAGAGCAGCTTTTTTTCTTTTTATTGTAGCCCACTTTGAATGCCCGGACATTTCTTCCTCTAGGATTTGCCGTTATTGTTATCCTTTATATTTATATCACGTAAACGAATCTGTGGATATGCCTTGCCATCTTTCTGCATTGATTCGATTGTGTATACAATATCAACCAAATTTTTATTTTTATCAATCTTATTTATAAACGAACCAAGATTAAATCCAATTGCATCGAAAGTTTTATCGCCGCCATTTTGTTTGAAGCTTGTTACAAGATGATTTGTGCCGACCAACCTTGGTGTTTGAGCTACAGTAACATTTTCACTTAAGAATGTCGGTCTCATGTTGCCGGGTCCAAACGGTGCGAATTGATCAAGAATACGAACAAACTTGGGTGAAATTTCAGAAAGATTAATTTTTGCATCAATTACAATTTCTTGAATCGTTTGTTCTTCTGTCATGCAGTTTTTAAGTACATCTAAAAATTTCTTTTTGAATTCATCAAGCTTATCGATTTCAACAGCTAATCCGGCTGCAGCTTCATGCCCGCCAAATTGAACAAGCAAATCTTCACAATTCTGCAAAGCTTCGTAAATATTAAAACCGGGAATTGATCTTGCCGAACCTTTTGCAACTCCATCAATTGTTGTTAACATAATTGTGGGGCGATGAAACTTTTCTACCATTCTTGATGCAACAATTCCAATAACGCCCGGATGCCAATCATCAAAATGAAGAACAATTGCAGGATCATTTTCCATATCAACCGTTTCTTCAAGCAAATTCATTGCATGAGAAAAAGTCATTTCATCAATTTTTCTTCTTTCTGTATTTTCATCTTCGAGAACACGAGCGAGTTCAATTGCTTTTTCAGGATCATCAGTTGTAAATAATTCAACTGAACGATTTGCATCACCGAGCCTTCCAACTGCATTAACGCGTGGTGCAATTGTGAAAACAACCTGCCCTGCAGAAAGATTTCCCGGTTCCATTCTTGCAGAACGAATTAATGCTGCAATGCCTGGTCGTGGATTAGTGTTAATTTGTTCCAAGCCCTCTTTCACGAGTACTCTATTTTCACCAGTAAGCGGAACAATATCTGCGGCACCGGCCAGCGCAACTAAATCGAGATACTTGAAAGGCATTTCTTTTTTGCCAATGCTTATTGCAACTGCTAATGCCAATTTTAACGCAACTCCGGCACCTGATAAATGCTTAAAAGGATAATTACAACCAGGTTTTATCGGGTCGAGAATTGCATATGCTTTTGGTAATATTTCTTTTGATTGATGGTGATCGCAGACGATTGTATCTATACCGTGACTGTTGGCGTGATCAATTTCATCCACTGCAGTAATGCCGCAATCAACAGATATAATTAATTTAACTCCGTGATCTTTAATAATGTCGATACTTTGATTCGACATTCCGTAACCTTCGGTTAATCTGTTGGGAATGTATGTTTCTACCTGAGCACCGAGTTCTTTCAAAAACAAATACATAAGTGCGGCAGAGCAGGTACCGTCAACATCATAATCACCATAAACACAAATCTTTTCATTGTTGGTTAATGCACGAATTACACGAGTAGAGGCATCATGCATTCCATCAATTAAAAACGGATCGTGAAGAGAATCCAGTGAAGGACGGAAATAAGATTTAGCTTCAAAAAAATTAGTAACACCCCGATTTATTAAAAGAGATGCGAGAACACTTGATATATTCAAACTGTCTGCAAGAGCAAGTACAGCTTTTTCATCAGCAGGTTCTTTCAGCTTCCAATGCTTGGTTTGCATTATATTTCCCGGAAGCAGAAAATTATCAGATGCTTTATGTCTATAAGCCGAATTCTGTATCCCGACAAAAGCCGGGAGGCAATTATTTATCTTGCCGCAACATTACTGCTGCGATCCGTGCGGTCTACCCGAAGATATCAAAGCGAGCAGCTTCTACCGCAATGCGGAAATCCTCTGCTTGACCTTGCACCAGGTGGGGTTTGCCCTGCCATCCCGCTCACGCGAGACGCGGTGAGCTCTTACCTCGCCTTTTCACCCTTATCCATCAGAGACGGACGGTATTTTTTCTGTGGCACTTTCCGTGTCCCAACAAAGAGACCCCGGGTGTTACCCGGCACCATGCTCTGTGGTGTTCGGACTTTCCTATCCGCTCGCGGCGGATCAATTGCCCAACATAAACCATCTGATATTCTTCTACTTACTTAATTAATTATACATAACAATTATAACTGGGACAAATATAGTAAATAAAGTTTCAGTGCGCACCAGTTAAAATAGGCGGGAAAACCTAGTTGCTCATCAGCTGGGTAATAAACTTCATATTATTACTTTTGGAATTAGAGATGATGATTTTGATTACTGCGGTGAGAGGAACAGAAATAAACATTCCTACTATTCCCCATAAATAACCCCAGAGCAACAAAGACAATAAAATTACAAGCGGATTGAGTCCCAATCTGTCTCCGAAGATTTTGGGTTCAATTATATTTCCAATAATATTCTGCAAAATGATAAGCACAATGGCAACAAGAAGAGCGTATCCAAAAGATTCATGCTGAACAAGCGCCATTACTGTTGGAAGAATTACTGCTATGACCGAACCGATGTTTGGAATAAAATTTAATATAACAGCAAATGCGGCCCAGATAATAAAAAATTGTACGTCGAATAAGTAAAGAACAAATCCCATTATTAGCCCAACTGTTAAGCTGATCAGTAGTTTTGTTATAATATATTTCTGAACCTGTTCTGTAATGCTGCTAAAGGTTTTTTGTAAGGTTGCCTCTCTTTCATGCTTCATGAACTCTAAATCTTCCTCTTCACCGGAAATGTGATCCTCTTCCGAGCCATGAATTTTTTGTTCTTTCCTGATTTTTTTTAGAGATGATTTAACATCTCTCTCAACAAATCTCATTCTAAACGCATGAACGGTTTTTTCATGACCGCTAGAAATAAAAATGAAAAAGAATAGAATAAGGAAAATGTTGATTACCACAGAAATGGTTGATTCAAAAACACCGCTTGCAAGAACAGAATAATCCAATTTTCGAATAACTCTCTCAACATCAAAGTGAGTAAGAGAATAATCTTTCAGGTGAAAAGACCGTGCGGTTTCACTTACAATATGATTAAGTTTTTTTTCGTAAGCCGGCAGCTGGGCGCTAAAAGAAACAAGTGAATCAATTATAACGCGCGACAGTCCATAAATAAGTGATGCTGTGATTACAATATCTATGAAAATTACAAGCCCAAGCGGAATTTTATGTTTTTCAAGAAATGAATTTAGTGGTTCAAAAAAGAAGAAGAGGAAATAAGCAATTACAAGTGGTATGAAAATGTGCTGCAATTCTTTTAGCACAAGAAAGATTACAAACAATCCAATTGCAGAGACAAAAAATTTTACTACTGGATCGGTGTTAAACTTGCTCATAGTCACACTTTTAGTGAACGTACTAAAATACCAAAATTTAAATTCACATAACGTTTATTTTTCACTAAATTAATCCTGAAAAGAAAGTTTTTAATATAAATATAAGTGTAAGTGAGCCATAAAGATAAAATATCCTCCCCGCGTAAGTCTATTTACTTTCTTGCTGCCGCAGCAATTCTTGTGGTTATTCTTACTGTCACAGCAAATCTATTCATTCAATTGCGAGTTGATACTCTGTACCAGGAAATCTACAAGGCGGGAATGCAGGTGGGTGAGCATTTATCACAAGCTCGGTCCTTAACATTAATCAATTCGAACCAGTCATCAAAAGAATTAATTAGAAGTATTTGGAATGAATTAGATCAGGCAGAAGTTTTGGCTTCGGGTCTATCGGGCAATGACGATCACTTAAAAGTTTTTGCTTTTTCAATCGATACTGCGCCGCTTACTTCGGCTATTCAACAATTACAAACATCATTACTGGAGTATCGTTCATTATCAGGAAAAATTATTGCAATCACACAATTTTCTGCTACAGATTCTTTTTACACTTCCTGGCTGAATAAATTCGACCAGATTGAACAACAGCGCAAATCTGTAGAAGTCGAGTTCGAAAGACTAATTTCTCATCAATCAAGAATCTTCAGTTACATTCAAATTGGCTTGGTAATTGCAACAGCAATACTAATAGTTGTTGCACTCTTTATCTTTTACAGGTATCAGCGTCTTCAAAGTTCGTACCTTAAAAAAGTGGAAGAAGCCAGTGCATATCTTGAGGTTGGCATCAAAAAAACTACAATGGCTGAAGTGGCGTTGCAGGAAAGCCAGCGCAAGCTAAATACACTAATAAATAATCTTCCTGGAATGGTGTACAGATTTAAAGGCGACGCAATTTGGTCGATGGATTTTGTTAGTGATAAATCATTAATATTAACAGGGTACAAGCCTGATGAGCTGGTTAACGACAAAGAAATTTCTTATTACGATATAATTCATCCTGACGACAAGAAAAAAATATTCGAGCAAGTACAAAAATCGATTGAAGAAAGAAAACCATATCAGCTTGTCTACAGGATTAAAACTTCGAGCGGATATGAAAAATGGGTTTGGGAACAGGGAATTGGTGTTTTTAATGAAACAGACGACGAGCTAATTGCACTTGAAGGATTTATTACAGATATCACCGAGCAAAAATCGATTGAAGATCAGTTGAATTTACAAAGCAGCGCACTTGAAGCAGCAGCTAATGGAATAGTTATTATGGATTCGGATGGAAAAGTGGTTTGGTGCAATAGCGCTTTTACAAATTTAACCGGCTATACCCTTAAAGAAATTATCGGCGGTGAATTAACAATTTTATCGTCGTCAAAATTTCCTGAAGAAAACATTAAGATGATGTGGAATACTGTAACCAACGGTAACGTTTGGCATGGTGAATTAATAAACAGGAAAAAAGATGGGTCCGACTATTACGAAGACACAACAATTACACCGGTTAAAGATATAGATGGGAAAATAAAATACTTTGTTTCTATTAAGCAGGATATTTCTTCCCGAAAAATGAATGAAGCCTCGCTTATTGAAAGCGAAACCCGTTTCAGAACTCTTTATGAAAATGCTACTATAGGATTATTCAGGTCCACTCCCGAAGGAAAAATTTTGATGGCAAATTCTGCACTATTAAAAATAGTAGGCGCAGATTCATTTGCAGAACTATCTCAAATTAATGCCTCTAATATTTATTCAGATCCGTCTCAAAGAGAAATATTTAAGAGAGAACTAACAAACAAAGGAAGGATTGTTGGTTTTGAATCGACCTGGAGAAAGAAAGATAACTCAATAGTTTATGTGAGAGAAAGCGGGCGTATAGTAAGAGATGAAAACGATAGAATACTTTATTATGAAGGAACAGTGGAAGATTTTAGTGAAAAGAAACGGGCTGAAGAGGAAATAATTTTAGCAAAAGAAAAAGCCGAACGATCGGATAAATTAAAAACAGAATTCCTCGCTCAAATGTCGCATGAAATCAGGACACCTTTAAACGTTATGTTAAATTTCAGTAGCATCTTAAAAGAAGAACTGCAAAACCAGGTTGATGATGAACTAAAAAGTTCTTTCGATGTAATAGAACTTGAAGGGAAACGAATTCTCAGGACCGTTGAACTTATACTGAATATGTCCGAGCTTCAGACGGGCAACTATAATTTCCGTTCAACAAAAATTAATATTAATGATATAATTAAAAAGCATCATCACGATTTTGAAAAATTGGCGAAGCAGAAGAAAACAAACATTAATATTGTTTATCATACGGAAGATTATTCGCTTCAGGCCGACGAATATTCAATCAATCAAATATTTTATCACTTGATAGATAACGCAGTAAAATATACTAACGAAGGAAAGATCGATATTATAATTAAGCGAGATATAAACAGCCGGCTAAGTGTTGATATAGTTGATACGGGAATCGGAATAGATGAAGAATATATGTCGCAGTTATTTACTCCTTTCACAAAAGAAGAAAAAGGATATACAAGAAATTATGAAGGAAACGGACTCGGACTTGCACTTGTAAAACGTTATTGCGAATTGAATAATGCAGATATAAAAGTTGTCTCCTCGAAAGGCAGGGGAACAACAATTAGAATAACCTTCGCCAATTATAATTGAGTTTATGAAATTCTCGTTTAAACATCTCACGCTAAAAACATGGAATGATTTTGAGACTTTGTTTGGTGATCGCGGTGCATGCGGTGGCTGCTGGTGTATGTCGTGGCGACTTAAAGCTGCAGACTTTAACAAGAACAAAGGGGTGAAAAACAAAAACGCAATGAAAAAGTTAGTTGGAATGAAAGAGCAAATTGGAATTCTTGCTTATCATCAAAGAGAACCGGTTGGATGGTGTTCTTTTGCACCAAGAGAAAAGTTCATTCGGCTTAATTCCTCTAAAGTACTTTCTCCGGTTGACAGCCAGGATGTGTGGTCTATAACATGTTTTTATATAAAAAAGGAATATCGGCGAAAAGGATTATCAGCCGAACTTTTGAAAGCAGCAATAGAATTTTCAAAAAAGAAAAAAGTAAAAATACTCGAAGGTTACCCGACAGTTCCATATTCAGAAAACATTCCTGCAGCTTTTGCCTGGACCGGAATTCCGGATTCTTTCGAGAAAGCCGGCTTTGAGGAAGCGGCAAGACGCAGTAAAGCCAGACCTATAATGAGATATTATTTATAAAATTAAAGAGGGTTAAATGAAAACGCGGTTTGCCATTTTTGTTTTACTATTTATATCAGTATCAATTTTTGCACAGGAAGATTTTCAATCAACAACTAAAATTAATGTCGGTGATTCCTTTCCAGAATTTTTGCTAACCGGATTAACCGGAAAAAATTTATCATCTAAGGAATTAAAAGGTAAAGTAGTGCTGATTAACTTTTGGGCCACCTGGTGCGGGCCGTGTAAACGTGAAATGCCATTAATGCAGTCAGAAGTGTTTGATAAAATTAAAAACGAAAACTTTGTAATGGCTGCAATTTCAAGAGGTGAAGAAACAGAAATTGTTAAAAAATTTGTTGATCATAACAAATATACTTTCCCTATTTATATTGATAAAGAAGCAAAGGTTTATTCTTTATTCGCAACTAAATTTATTCCTCGAAATTTTGTTATCGGAAAAGATGGCAAAATAAAATGGGCAACCATGGGATATGTTGAAAAAGAGTTTAAGGAAATGGTTGAGTTAATTAAAAAAGAACTTGCAAAATAAACTCGGAAATCATTTCTGAATTACAAAAACTGTATTTGGATTATTGTTGAACAGTCGAATAATTTTCTTGTTGATTAATTCATCAACAGCACGGCTCGAAATCATTTTGTAAAGCCAGGTCATCCATTCTTTATAATTAGTTTCTTCCCTGTATTGTGAATTTAGATATCGTTTAACAAATACAGTTTGCCTGTTTTCAAAATAATTTACCAGGTCTTTGGTAATTATTTCTGCAATGTTGTAAAGTTTTCCTTCGTCCGATTTTGTAAGAATTGGAATTACAGGCTTTTTATTTAACATCATTCCAAATTTTTCAAACCCATCAATTTTTTTGTCTGATATCTTAGCAGCCCCCTTTTTTTCAAGATCAATTAAATCGGTTATTAATTCCTTCTGAAAAAGAGAATCATTTTCTGTATCTGGTTTACCAAAAGAATTTTTTAATGCTGAAGTTGGGCATGTTGCAATATTGAAGTGTTCTCCTGTATGTGCATATGAACCAAATTTAAAACCAGGATACTCATAAAAATTGGTTTCATAAAGATTAATCGCTGAACTTTCACTTTCATCTGTTTGAATCATCGCGAAATAGTAGTAACCATTTCCCCTGTGAGGCATAAATGATTTAATAAACTGATCCTGATAAAATTTTTCCTGCCAGTAATCGTGAACAACAGAACCAAGAATAAACAAAGAAAGATATTCGAACGGGATATTTTTTAGAGCGGGTATTTTGGCACATTCTTCCTTAATCTTTCCGAGCCGATCTTTTGCAATTCCGCTCATTTCAATGCCAAGCGAATCGACAAAACTTTTCAACGAATTTGCGTTATCACTATCAAGTAGAAAAAACGTAGGTAAAAAATATCCATCGTTATTTTTCTTTATCAGTCCCCGGCCAAACAAAAAATTAATTTTATCGTTCCAGACACTGTCGTTCATCTTTAAATACTTTTTTATTTCTTTATCCGGCACACGATGGTGTAATAACACGAGAAGTTCTTTTAGGTGACCATCCTCCAAATTCAATTTTGGCTGTGTATAATCGAAAGTTATAAAATGTGAAGTGAATTTTCCCTCAAGTAATTCTGGAATTTCTTTTTTGTGTGAACATGACAGAAATGGTAAGATGAGCAAAAGAAATAGG
>DAIEQP010000256.1 GCA_027347805.1 Ignavibacteria bacterium
ACAACATTTTCATAAATACTAATAGGAAGGGGAACCGGCATAGCAAAAACCATCCCGACCCTTTTTCTTAATGAAACAACATTATAATCTTCATCATATATATTTTTTCCATCGAGCAGGATTTTACCTTCAATACTGGACCCAGCATCTAAATCATTCATTCTATTTAAAGCTCGAAGAAAAGTTGTTTTGCCTGAACCTGCAGGGCCAATGATTCCCAAAATTTCGTTTGCATCGATTGCAAAATTTATTTCTTTCAATACTTTTTCGCGATTGAAAAAGAAACTCATGTTTTGTATGTCAAATTTTATATTCATCGAGAAATCTATCACCTAGCTTCTTTTCGAAATAAAGCGATTCATAATCCAATATGCTGAAAGATTAACCAAAAGTACTGCAAGAATTAAAGTAGCTGCAGTTCCGTAAGCATTCTCGGCAGATATACCTTCACGTGCAAGTATATAAAAATGAACTGCCATAGTACGTGTGGAATCGAAAAGAGAACTGGGAATTCTTAGAGATGAACCAGCTGTAAAAATCACAGCAGCAGTTTCACCAATTGATCTTCCGATACTTAACATTATTCCTGTTACAATTCCTGGTAAAGCGTTTGGAAGAATTACCTTTTTAACTGTCTGCCAGCTTGTTGCTCCTAAAGAAAAACTTACTTCTCTATAAGATTTCGGCACTGCTCTAATTGCTTCTTCCGAAGTTCTTATAATTGTCGGCAGCACCATTACCGCTAATGTTAAGCCACCTGATAAAATAGACCAACCCATTCCAAGCGCAATCACAAAAAATATATATCCAAATAATCCGAAAATGATCGAAGGAATTCCGGCAAGGCAATCGGTTCCGAATCTGATTACACGAGTAATTTTTGTTTCCTTTGTATATTCTGACAAATAAACAGAAGTGAAAACTCCAAGTGGTGTGGCAATTATAATGGCTAACAACGGTAAAAGAATTGTTCCAATTAAAGTGGGAAAAATTCCCCCGGCTTTGCCCATTTCTTGCGGGTTACTTGTAAGAAAATTCAAACTGATGACGGGCAACCCTTTTTCCAGTATGAAAAATATTATGAAAACTAAAATCACAATCGTTAGAACGGTTGCACCGCCCAAAATTGTAACTGCGGTTGCCTGAGTATATTTGGGAGGTATTCTCATTTCTTAATTGTCCTTTTCTTAATTGCTACACTGGCAATAGAATTGAGAATGATTATTACAATAAATAAAATTACACCAGTCGCAAACAATGCCTGCCTGTGCAATCCTGTCGCATAGCTCATTTCAAGAGCAATGTTAGCAGTTAGAGTTCTCACTGAATTAAAAGGCGAAGTAGGAATATTCACAGAATTACCAGCTACCATTATAACAGCCATTGTCTCTCCAATAGCTCTTCCTAATCCAAGAATTATACTTGCAATTATTCCTGATTTTGATGCCTTGATAATTACCATATGAATAGTTTGCCATGTTGTTGCGCCAAGTGCTAAAGAACCTTCACGAAATGATTGAGGTACAGCAAGTATAGAATCTATTGAAATGCTTATTACTGTTGGTAAAATCATTATCCCAAGTATAATTGAACCGGCCAGCAGAGAAAGCCCGGGCCCACCAAAAGAATTTCTAATTATTGGTGCAAGAACCATTACACCAATAAATCCATAAACAACCGAAGGAATTGCGGCTAATAATTCTATTGTTGGTTTAATTATTCTCATTACAGCTTGAGGAACATATTCGCTCAAGAATAAAGCTACAGCAACTCCCAGTGGGGCACCAACAATCATCGCTCCAAGTGTTACCCACAACGAGGCAGCAATCATTGGAAATATTCCGAATTTATTTAAGTGCGGTTGCCAGTCCGATGAAAAAAGAAATTCCCTAACACCATATTTAAAAATAAATGGAAGACCTTCGTTAAGAATAAAAAGAGCGATTAGTAAAAGTGCAGATATTGCAGAGAATGCAATTGTGCCCAATATTCCTTTAACCGTTTTCTCACCAACTAACTTCATCTTTTCTCAATTATTAATTATTTGGCAGGAATAAGTCCATTCTTTTGAATTGTCTGCTGACCCTCTGAGGAAAGAATGTAGTCAATAAAATTTTTAATTTCGCCACTAGGAGCGTCTTTTAAAAGTAAGAAAATTGGTCTAACCAGTTTATACTTTCCGGCAATAATTGATTCCGAGGAAGATTCTTGTCCATCAATTTTCAACGGTTTTATTTTATCGTTTATTAATCCATGAGATAAATAACCAATCGAGTTTGCATCGTTAGCAACTGTTTCTCTAATAGTACCATTAGAATCCTGAATGAGCGCATCTTTCTTCAAAGTAATATTTGTAATAATTTGTTCAAACGAAGATCTTGTTCCTGATCCTGCTTCACGCGATACAACGGTAATAGCCGCATCAACACCGCCAACTTCTTTCCAGTTAGCAATTTTGCCATTGAAAATATCTCTCACCTGATCTGTTGAAAGATTATTAACTTGATTCTTAGGATTAACTACAACAGCAATTCCATCTTTGGCCACAACTATCGAAGTTAAAGATTTGGCCTCGGTAGGAAGTATAACTAAATCAGCCATTCCAATTTGAGCGGCTCCGGAATTTGCAGATTGAATTCCAACAGCAGATCCTCCACCCTGAACCGTTATAGAAACATTGCTATGATTTGCCATATATTGATCGGCTAACTTTTCAGCAAATGGTTGAAATGCAGTAGAACCAGCCATTGTGAAAGCTGTCTTGCCTTTTCCGCATCCCAACAAAATGAAAATAACAGTAATAAATAATAAGAAGATGGGTTTCAGTTTTGCCATGATTTACTCCTATGAGTATCGTTTTTAATCTGGTTTTGGAACAATTATTTTAAATTCGAAGATATAAAGAAAATGTTAAGAATTTCGGAAAGAATTTTATGAAAAATGTTACGGAAAAACTAATCGATTCAGTGAATTATTATTGATCGAAGTTGCACAATTTGCTTTGAAAAGTTTTTATTCAAAAACTTATTTAATAATATTCATTTTTCTTTTCCAATTGAATCGGACCCCGCTTCATTTTTTTTCATATTTAATAAGTTCCCACGTTTGATTTAAAAATCCAAATCCCCATTCTCTTCTTTGAATTTTTAGAAACCCGACGTGAGGTTGATACCACAAAATCATTTTTCCGTAATCATTAAATGCGCCCCATTTTTCTTCCAAATAAAAAGCATTTAAAA
>DAIEQP010000379.1 GCA_027347805.1 Ignavibacteria bacterium
TATTCAATAGCCGGAGCTTTCTCAATACCGTCTATAAGTCCGGCATCTTTTAATACTTTAAGATGTTGGGATACAGTTGATTGCGCCAACGGTAAGCTTTCAACAAAGTCATTACAGATACAGTTACATTTCTTGACAAGCAATTCTAAAATTGCTACTCTAGCCGGATGTCCAAATGCTTTGGAATATTTGGCAACATCCCTTTGAAGTTTAGTATATCCTTCATTTTTTACACAACAGCCCATACCATCTTTTCTTTTTTTTGCATAACTAAAATAACTAATTATAAATCACTTGACAACATGCCATTCGTAGCATATGTTTGTATGCAAATATTGGCATATTAGAATGTTGAGAAAAATATGAATAAAAAAGTAGAAATTATAAAGGCTTTGGGAGATGAAACAAGATTGAGGATTCTTAATCTTTTCATCAGGTGGGGTAAAAATCTTTGTGTGTGCGAGCTTGTGGATTCTTTAAAGATGCCTCAATACCACATTTCGAAGCATATAAATATTCTGCGAAGCGCCGGATTTTTTAACTCTGAACGTGAAGGAACCTGGATTTACTATAATCTGAACAATTCGGATTCTTCAAACAAAGAGTTATTCAATTTTTTGAAACGTTATCTAAACGAAGAGCAGTTTGAGGCTGATTACGAACTGTTGAAACAGCGGCTTCTTTTACGGGAGGAAGGTAAATGCGTTGTCGGTTTTATTCCTGAAAAAGATTTGCTGAAAAAGATTCAGATGAAGACCGAGGAAGTTTGATGAAAGTCTGCGAACTTCTTGAGGCGTGGATTAGATTTCACAGCGAAATATCTAACGAAGATTTTATGAAAGAATCTGCGAAGATAATTTATAATGATGAGGTGAATAATAATGACCGTATTTTGTATGAAAATATTATTCAAAAAATGAAAGGAATCGAAAAGTTATGAGCGAGAATGTTTCCCCGTTATCGCCTCAAGTGGCAGAGCTTGTTGCAATCGGCGCTTCAATTGGGGGTAACTGTCTTCCTTGTTTGCGTTATCATTTTGCTGAAGCAATTAAAAACGGATGCACAATTCAGGAAATTGAAGAAGCAATAAAGCTCGGTAAAATGGTGAAGGAAAGACCGATAAACGATATTTATAAATTAGCGGATGATTTATTAAACAAAGAAAAGGAAAGGAAATAATTAATGTCATCAGGAACAAACTTAAAACAAACAGTAAAAGAAAAGTACGCTGATATAGCGCTCGGCACGCAGGGATTGGGCTGCTGTGGACCTTCTTCTTCTTGTTGCGGAAGTTCTAATCTGGTGAGCTTCACAATGATAGGCGATGACTATAAAAATGTTGATGGTTATGTAGCGGATGCTGACCTTGGGCTTGGCTGCGGCTTACCAACCGCGTATGCAGGAATAAAAAAAGGTGATACGGTTGTTGACCTTGGCAGCGGCGCAGGCAATGATGCTTTTATTGCAAGGTCAATTGTCGAAGAAGAAGGGAAAGTAATTGGAATTGATATGACTGAAGAGATGGTTGAAAAAGCAAACAACAATAATTTGAAGCTCGGATATGATAATGTTGAATTCAAATTGGGTGATATAGAAGATATGCCGCTACAGGATAATATTGCAGATGTTGTTGTTAGCAACTGTGTGTTGAATCTTGTACCTAATAAAGTAAAAGCATTTTCTGAAATTTACAGAATACTAAAACCAGGCGCTCATTTCTGCATATCGGATGTTGTTATTCAAGGCGAGCTTAATGCAGAGCTGAAAAAATCAGCAGAATTATATGCCGGATGTGTAGCGGGAGCTTTACAACAAGATGACTACCTGCAAATTATCAGCGATACCGGATTTAGTGATATTGAAATAAAGAAAACAAAAAAGATTGATCTGCCGGAAGATTTGTTAGCACTCTATCTATCGGATCAAGGAATTAAAGAATATAAAGAAAATCTTTCCCGAAGGGATGGATTACCAAAAGGAATATTTAGCATTACAGTAGTTGGAACAAAAAATAAATATAAGGAGGTTTAGTACTATGCCTACGCATGAATATCATTGCAAAGACTGCGGTTATTATTTTGATGTGAAAGCCACCGTTAAAGAAAAAGGGCTAAACTTAAGTTGTGAACAGTGCGGAAGTGATAATCTTCAGCAGGTATATGGCGGCTTTGCTATACTAGGTGAACAAGCAATCAACGTTAAGTCACGAGATTCCCAAAACAGCGGCGGCGGATGCTGCGGCAGTAATTCAAGTTGTTGTTCATAAAAATAGAAAGGAATTTTTGATATGGAAACGAAGATAGATGAGAAATTAATTCAAATAGAAATTTTTGACCCGCCGATGTGCTGCTCAAGCGGTTTGTGCTGACCGGATATTGACCCGGCATTACTTGACATCAACGAAGCTATTCTAAAAGTTAAAAAAGAATTTGACGGACGAGTAAAAATTGAGAGATACTTGCTAAGTCAGCAGGGACCAAAGTTTATGCAGCAGCCGGAAGTTATGAAACGGTTACAATCAAACGGCGTTGAAGTTCTTCCATTAACATTAGTTGATGGTAAAGTTGTGAAAGAAAAGGAATATCCAACTTTTGATGAACTTATCGATTATGCTAAGGAGAAAGAATAGAACGCGGATTTAGCTGATCCAGCGGATTTGAACGGATTTATGCAGACAGAATTATTACATAAAGATATTACTGATTTGATTATCAAAGCATTTTTTAATGTTTATAATAAACTCGGTTATGGATTTTTAGAAAAGGTTTATGAAAATTCAATGATGATTGAATTGAGTGAGCTTGGATTAAAATGTGAAAGACAAAGACAGATTGAAGTATTTTATAAGAATAAGAATGTCGGAGAATATTTTGCCGATTTGATTGTGAATGATCTTATAATTATAGAATTAAAAGCGGCTGAAAATATTTGTCCAGAACATGAAGCGCAGTTAACAAATTATTTAAGAGCTACAAATTGTGAAGTGGGCTTATTATTAAATTTTGGTAAGACACCTCAATTCAAAAGAAAGATTTTCAAAAATGAATTTAAAATTGATCTGCGCTGATCAGCTTAATCCGCTAAATCAGCGTTCAATTTCTGAAAGGATAAGAAATGACTAACACAAAATATATTTTCTTTAGCGGAAAAGGCGGCGTAGGTAAAACAGTAATTTCAGTTGTAACTGCTTTTAAGTTTGCTTCGGATGGTTATAAAACATTATTGCTTACTATAGATCCAGCAGCGCACATTGGCGAAGTGCTTGAACAAAATATTACTGACAAAATTCAGAATGTAGAAGGAGTAGAAAATCTTTGGTCTGTAATTGTAGACCAGGAAAAGTATTTAACAGAA
>DAIEQP010000273.1 GCA_027347805.1 Ignavibacteria bacterium
GATACAGCACCATTCAAACTGATTGAGCTATAACCTGATTTTGCATAGCTAACAGGAACAACTCCATCCTGAGTGAAACCCCAGTCCATAATTGTATATGGTTGTGGTCTCTTGTATCTTCCCTGTTTAGCGGCAAAGTAAGTACCATTAATTCTGAGATCTGGAGCTTTTCTTGCCCAAACCCAACCAGCATTTGCGTTTGCAACAGAGTCACCGTAAACCCAAGGATCTTTATCTAAATATCTATCGTATGTTTCGCCGTTACGGAAATAATATCCTGCGCTAACTTCATAAAAGATTTTGTCTGATAAAGCTTGAGTAACTTTTAAGCTTACAGTTCCATTGTTAATTTTTTGTTCGCCAACACGTGTATTTAATAAGTTCTGAATGCCGAAAGCACCAGCATCATATCTTTCCATTGAATAGTTACCGGCTAATCTTACTATGAATGGTTTAAGATCCATATTAATTGTTCCGGTAAAATTATATACATCCTGTTGAGCATGAGGACGAGCACCAGCTGGATATGTAACATTAACTGTATCGTGTGTGCTAGGATCGCCAATAAAACCCATATTCATACCAGGAAGAGCCTGGCTGTTGTTATCTCTATCATAACGATAGTTTGCATTAAAGAAGAATTTAAAACGCTGATCGAAGAGCGGTCCGCTTAATACAAAACTGGATTCATCATAACCATACCAGTTAGCGCCTAATCTCTGTTCACCGTCGTAAGCTTTACTCTTGCCGTTGAAGTTAATGTTATCAGTAATATATTCGAAGCTTGATTTAAGCTGAGTACCACCAGACTTGTAAGCTTGACGAATAATACCAGCATTTGCATTACCAAATTCAGCTGTGTAACCACCAGTCTGAACCTGAATTTCTTCAAGAGCGTCCTGAGAAATAGTTACAGCACGACCACCACTAAGTGGACTTTTAATAGAAACACCTTCAAGGTAGTAACCATTTTCATCATTTCTACCACCACGGATATATGTATTTCCGTTAGATTGAGTAACACCTGCTGTTAAACCAACGATTGTATTAACACTTCTTACAGGTAGAGCCTGAATATCTTCTGCTGTTGTAATTCTTACAGCGTTTGTATTATCCTTTTGGATAATAGGTTTTTGTGCAACGATATCAATTGTACCAACTTGGATATCTTGACTAGGAAGTTGGAAAGAAACATACTGAGTCAAGTCAGCATTAACTCTCACGTTGGACATTGTAACTGTTTTATATCCAACGTATGAATCTCTAAGTGTATAAACACCAGCTTCTAAGTTAGGAATTGTAAAATCTCCATTTGCATCAGTGTTTGCGCCAAAAGAGCTTCCTTCAACAACAACGTTAGCTCCAATCAGTGCTTCACCAGATTGCAAATCGACTACTTTTCCCTTGATTCTACCCTTGGTTCCTGCTGTGAGTAGAACAGGACAAATTGCAAAGAGTAGCAAAAGGTAAAAAATCTTTCGCTGCATAGTTTACTCCTTATTAGTTGATTAAGTTAAGAAAGGGTTTTTGAATTGAAAAAACTTGTAAAAATAATAACAATAATACCTCCTAATTGTTTAACAAATTATATACAAAGGAACACTTTATTATGCCCTCTGAAACCAACAAACTTTTAGGTGTATAACCTCATCTATATTTTCTTTCGAAATGCGGAGTCAAAATAAATGTATAAGTTCTAGAAATCAAGTAAAAACTAATAAAAAAATTAAGAAACTCACAATTTGACCAATAAATAAAAACTGTTTTAAAACGGAACACCTTTGAAATATAAAATACCAGACTGAACTATTTATATCAATATAAAAATTCAGATTATTTTATCTCTTGATTCTTAGTATTATTTCTTTCTCGTTAAGTAAAACAAGTCCGTTAAAAAAAGTACAAAACCACTTGTTGTTCCATTTATCAATATATACAAAAAAAATCAGATCATCATTCAATGGAGAATTTGTTTTGTTAAAACTTCTCCAGACTTTTCCATCAAACATTAATACTCCTCTGTCAAAAGAGGCAAGCCAAATTTTTCCCTGCTTATCCGATGATACCGAATAAAATCCTGTAAATGGAATATCAGAATTTTCTTTGTTAAATGATTTGTAATTTCTGCCATTCCAGATTCCAAACGCACCGGCTTTGTGCGCTAACAAAATATTTCCTTCAGCATCTTCATTTATTTGATAGATTCCCTCGTCTGTAAAAGTGGAATCCAATTCGTTTGTGTAGAACCATTTTCCATTTATGATTACAGCAGTTTTTTCAGGTGTACCTATCCAAATGTTTTTTTTGCTATCACATAATACTGATGTTACTTTATTATTAGGCAGCCGCGAGTTCTGCTTATCATAAACCACAAAATTTTTCTGATCAAATTTCACCAGTCCTCTAAAGCTTGTTCCAATCCAAAGATTATTTTCGGAATCAACTGATATTGAATAAACAGCATCATCAGGAAGAGGAGAATTTAATGTTGTATAAACTTTCCATTTATTATTTTTTAAGCGGGCAAGTCCTCCGCCGTATGTTCCAATCCAAACAGCATTTGTGCTGTCAACAGCAATACATCTAATTGAATTATGCGGGAGTGGTGAATTTTTTGTATTAAATATTTTCCAGTTTTTCCCGTCAAAAAAAACCAAACCCTGATCATAAGTACCGATCCAGAAATTATTTTTTTTATCCTGCAGAATGAAATCTATGCTATTGGTTGGCAGAGGTGAGTTGGAGCTGTTAAAATTCTTCCACTTATAATTCTCTGATGATCCAAAGATCATCAGAGATAAAATGAAAATTATTAAATGCATTTAAATTTTAGAGAAGCTTATTTATTTTTTCTGTAAATGCAGATTTAGGAACGGCACCAATAATAGTATCTTTTAATTCTCCTCCTTTAAAGAAAAGAACTGTTGGAATACTTCTTACACCGTATTTAATTGCTGTCTGCTGATTTTCATCGACATCCAGTTTTCCAATTTTAGCCTTGCCATCAAATTCGCCGGCAAGTTCTTCGATTATTGGAGCGATCATTCTGCATGGTCCGCACCAAGCAGCCCAAAAATCAACAACAACCGGTTTATCTGACTTCAAAGCTTCAGCGTCAAAATTTCCATCTGTAAATGTGACTGGTTTCATTTTTAAATCTCCAATTAATTTTTATGCAACACCATTCTTCTTAAGAACTTCTCTTGCGATAATTCCTTTTTGAATTTCTGATGTACCTTCAAATATTCTATTGATACGTGAATCGCGATAATATCGTTCAATTGGCAACTCTCTTGAATAACCCATTCCGCCATGAATTTGAACTGCAAAGTCGGCAATCTTATCCAAACATTCTGAGCAATATAATTTTACAATTGCGGAATTCTTTGAAACATCTTTTTTGAGATCATAATCGACTGCGGTTCTATAAACAACTGATTCCATCGTAAAAACCATTGACGCCATTTCTGCAAGCATAAATTGAATTGCCTGGAAATTAGAAATTGACTGATCAAATTGTTTACGCTGTTTTGCATAAACAGTTGATTGTTCAAGTAATTCTTTTGCAGCACCTAAACATGCGGCACCTAATCCTAATCTACCGGCATTCAAAGTTTTCATTGCAAGAAGAAATGCTCTTCCGTCGGTTCCAATCAAATTCTCTTTAGGAATTCTGACATTATCAAATGTAATTGCGTTAGTTGTACTTCCTTTAATACCCATTTTCTTTTCAGCAGGGCCGGCAGTATATCCTGGAGTACTTGTCTCAACAATAAAAGCACTAATACCTTTTTCAGTTCTAGCAAATACTGAAACTGTATCGGCAATACCGCCGTTGGTAATCCAAAGTTTCTCTCCATTAATTACCCATTCATTGCCATCCAATGCTGCTTTAGTTTTGACATTAAAAGAATCGGAACCTGCTGATGCTTCAGTTAAACAAAACGCACCAATTTTTTCACCCTTTGCCAAAGGAGTAAGATATTTTAATTTCTGTTCTTCACTTCCACCAAGATAAATTGTATTTGCACCAATTGACTGATGAGCACCGATAAATGTAGCTGTAGACATACAACCGCGTGCAATCTCTTCCTGCATCACACAGTAACCAACTTCACCAAATCCTCCGCCTCCATATTCTTCGGGAAACGAGACACCCAGAAAGCCAAGCTCTCCAAGTTTTTGTCTTAAATCTTCTGGAATTTTTTCTTCAGCATCTATTTTTGAAGCGATCGGTTTTATTTCGTTATTTACAAAATCGCGAGTCATATCGCGAAGCATTTTCTGCTCTTCAGTAAGTTCAAAAGGGTGCATATTTTATTTTCCGTTTATTTAATGAGTGAACTAGTCCTTTCCCCAATATAGTTAACAATATATTCTCCGCCGTCAACACCAATAACATTACCGCTAATCCAATCTGCTCTTTCATCGCACAGCAGAACAATTGCTTTTGCTACATCGTCCGGAGTTGTTAATCTGTTATGTGGATTTTTTAATTTAGCTGATGAAAGCATTTTATCAAAGTTAGGAATTTTATTACCGGCGGGAGTATCTGTAACACCTGCCATAATAGAATTACATGTTATTTTCATAAATCCCAATTCAACAGCAAGCTGACGAATGTGAGATTCAAGCGCAGCTTTTGCTGCAGACACAGCACCGTAATTTGGAATAACAGTATGAGAACCTGCGCTTGTTAATCCAAATATTCTGCCGCCGTGAGCAAATAATTCTCTCTGCACCAAGCCTTGTGTCCAGTAAACCAATGAATGCGCCATTACATCTAATGTCATATTCATTTGCGCCGGTGAAATTGAATTGTTTGGATTTTTTGAGATGTATGGTTTAAGCGTACCAAACGCTAGAGAATGAATAAGAACATTAACATGAGGATGTTCTTTAGTAGCAAATCTTTCTTTTATTTCGTCAAGTGTATCATTAATTTTTATTTGATCAGCAGCATTGATATTAAAGAACACAGCTTTCTGTCCTGTTCTCTCTATTTTTTTAATAACCTGCTGAACAGCCGGCATAGTTGCCTGACGATCAAGATGCACCCCGAATATATTATAACCGTTTTTTGCTAATTCAACTGCGGAGGCACCGCCAAAACCGCTAGAAGCACCCAGAATCAGTGCCCATTTCTTTTCCATCTATATTTCCTTTGATTAATTGTGGGGCAAACTTAATAAATCAATTTTTATTATCAAACGAAAAGCGGACATGCAACTAGTTTGAAAAATACTTAACAGAATCTTCACCCAGAAGCGTAGTAAGTTTTTTAATTAATTCATCACTTAATGTTACTTTATAATTAATTAAGAACTCACGATTCGTTCCATTATCCTTTAAAGCAACTACAACTGGAATTTTACCTGAATGTTCTTCCAAAATATTTTTTACATCGTTTATAATTTTGGGTTCATGAACAAATGAATTAATTATTAAACCAAGACTTTTTGTGTATTTCTGTTTAACATCATTCAATGCAACTGCTTCTTCTACGTGAAGTTTAATTGCATCTCCGCTGCTTTCAAGCATTCCTTTAACAAGGATTGTTGATTCAAGTAGAATCAAGTCTTCGTACTGAGAATAAACTTTAGAAAACATTAAACATTCGCATGAGCCTGAAAAATCATCCAATTTGAAAAACGCCATTTTATTTCCGCGTTTATCCATTTTGGTACGAAGATCTGTAACAACACCAATTGCTCTCACAGGATCTTTGAAATTATATGTTTCTTCTTCGCCCAAATGAACTGATGCAAATGAATTATATTCTGTTTCAAATCTTCTTAATGGATGATCAGTAAGATAAAATCCAAGAACTTCTCTTTCTTTTGCAAGTCTATCTTTTACAGCCCAGGCAGGAACATTCGGTAATTCCTTTTCAACAATTTCAAGAGTTGTATCGCTGCTTCCAAATAAACTATCTGTAGTTTTACTTTTAGATCCCTGTACTTTACTTCCGAATTCAAGTGCTTCCTGGATTGCCACAAAATTTTGAGCGCGGCTTCCGCCTAATGAATCAAAGGCACCAGCAAGTACCAATCCTTCCAAAGCGCGTTTATTAACTAACCTTGTATCAACATGTGAACAAAAGTCGTAAATGTTTCTAAAATTTCTAGCGAGTTTATCATGCCCATTCTTTATGGATTCAACCGCGCTGATACCAACGTTCTTAATAGCACTCATTCCAAAAATTATTTTCTTATCCTTCACCTTAAATTTAACAGTGGGATGATTAATATCAGGCGGTTGAACCTTAACACCAAGTTTTCTGCAATCCTCAAGAAGAGTTGTAACCTTGTCTGTATCGCCAAATTCGTTTGAAAGGTTCGCAGCTAAAAATTCCTCTAGATAATTGGCTTTAAGATAAGCAGTTTGATAAGCTACATAAGAATAGGCCACTGAGTGACTTTTGTTAAAACCATAATTTGCAAACTTATCAATCACATCAAAAATTTCTTCTGCAATTTTCTTATCTATATTATTAGCAGATGCACCTTCTACAAATTTTGTTTTCTGCTCAGCCATAGCTTTTAAATCTTTTTTACCCATCGCACGACGTAATAAATCTGCTTCAGCCAAACTCATGCCTGCAACTCTGTTTGCAATTTGGATTACCTGTTCCTGATAAACTATTACACCATAAGTTTCCTTAAGGATTGGTTCCAGTACCGGGTGCAGATAAGTAATTTTTTTCTTTCCATGTTTGCAGGAAATAAAGTCATCAATAAAATCCATTGGGCCGGGACGATACAAAGCATTCATAGCTGATAAATCATGAATACTTGTTGGTTTTAATTGTTTCAGATACTCACGCATCGGGCCACTTTCAAACTGGAACACTGCAGTTGTCTGTCCTTTGCTAAACATATCATATGTTTTCTGATCATCGATTGGTATTTCATCAATATTAATTTCTACGCCGCGGTTTTCTTTTACAAGATCAATAGTATCTCTTATAATAGAAAGTGTACGCAATCCAAGAAAATCCATTTTAAGTAAACCGGCATCTTCTAGATCTTTCATATTGAATTGAGTAACTACAGCATTGTCATCGCCATAAATTGCGAGAGGCACATAATCGCTTACATCACCGGGAGTAATTACAACACCAGCAGCATGTTTTGATGCATTGCGGTTCATTCCTTCAAGGATACGGGAATACCTCAAAAGATCCTGCATCAAAGGATCATCTGAATCTTTAAGCCACTTCAATTCAGGAACTTCCTGCAATGCCTGATCAATTGTATAAACTTTACCAAACTTTGAAGGAATCCATTTGGTAATATTATTTACCTGAGGAATTGGAATTTTTAAAACGCGCGCAACATCCCTGATTACAGCTTTGGAAGATAACCTGTTGAATGTAATAATCTGAGCGACAGAATTTTCGCCATATTTTTCTTTCACATATTTGATTACATCTTCACGCTGATCATCCGCAAAGTCAACGTCAATATCGGGCATTGATGCACGGGAAGGATTTAAAAATCTTTCGAAGAGTAAGTTATATGGAAGCGGATTTACATTTGTGATTCCCAATGCATAAGCAACCAGACTTCCGGCGGCACTTCCTCTACCCGGACCGACAGGTATGCCGCGGCTTTTTGCTGCATTTATAAAATCCTGAACAATTAAAAAATATCCTGCATAACCCATTTTGTTAATGACATCAATTTCATACTTGAAACGGTCTTCAATATCAGGCGATACAGTTTTAAATTTTTTCTGCAAACCTTCTTCAGCTAACTGAATAAAATATTCATCAAGGTTTTTAGCAGTAGAATCTTTTGGAATTGGAAACTGTGGATAAAGATGCCCTTCTTTTTTCAGATCAAGATTTATTTTTGATTCAATCTCAAGAGTGTTTTCAACTGCTCCCTTGAAATTCTTGAAAATCTTTTTCATCTCCTCAGAACTTTTGAAATATATTTCTTCAGTTCCGTATCGTAAATCTTTATAATCAACCGTACCGGTTTTATCACCAAGACATAGCAAAATGTTATGAGGTATTGCGTGTTCTTTATCGATATAATGAACATCATTTGTTCCCACTATTTTGATGTTCAAATCTCGGGCTAGTTTCGGTACGCCATCGAGCAGAGGCTGTTCAATTTCCAATCCATGGTTTTGGACTTCAAGATAAAAATCATCATCAAACAACTCTTTAAGCTGAATTGCAATTCGTCTTGCTTTCTGGTAATCATCATTTAATAATGAAGATGATATTGGTCCCGCCGGGCATGCTGAAGTTCAAATTAATCCTTCACTGTATTTCGTAAGAGTTTCAAAATCAATCCTGGGTCTGTAGTAAAAACCTTCTGTATGGCCAATTGTTGTTAACTTGATGAGGTTTTTATATCCAGTTAAATTTTTTGCAAGAAGAACCAAATGATTATAATGTTTTTTCTTTGCGCCATAATCCGGTTCATCGCCTTTTTTATCGAAGCGGGTTCCATCAATTACAATGTAAGCTTCCATTCCAATAATCGGTTTAATACCAGCCTTCTTTGCACGCTTATAAAATTCCGGTGCACCATAAAGCACACCATGATCTGTAAGTGCAACAGCATGCATCTCGTTTTTTACAGCGGCGTTTACAAGTGCTTCGATAGTACAAGCAGCATCCTGTAAACTATAATGAGAATGATTATGTAAGTGAATGAAATCCGACATTTATTGAGTTATTAATTTTGAGTTACGAATAAAATTGATAATTGAAAATATTTTTTAGAATAGTTTTTCATAATTCTCAATTATCAATTATTAATTTTCAATTACTTTGTACCTGTGTGTCCAAAACCGCCTGCACCACGATTACTTCCATTTAATTCATGTGTTTCAATCAAATTCATGTGATAAACCTTAGATAAAATCATCTGAGCAATTCTATCGCTTCGTTTGATAATGAAATCTTCTTCACCAAAATTGAACAGTATAATTTTAATTTCGCCTCGATAATCGGAATCTATTGTACCGGGAGAATTGAGAACTCCAATTCCGTTTTTTGCAGCCAGCCCGCTTCTCGGCCGAATTTGAATTTCATATCCAAGCGGAATTTCTACACGAAGATTTGTTGGGACTAGAGAAACTTTTCCTTTGGGGATAATTAAATCAGTTTCAACTGCTGCGCGTAAATCTAAACCACTGCTTCCATTAGTTGCGTATTCCGGTAAAGGAATATCATTAAATAAATCTGTTACTCTCTGAATTTTAATTTGAATTTTTTCCATTGCCCGTTCGAAGTGTTTAGAACAAAGATAAAAACAAAAACTTATAAACAATTATTGATTTTAAAGAAAGATTTTAGAAGAAAATCTATTTAATCCGAAGGAGTAATTTTCCAAATTTCACAATTTCATTCTTATCTATTACACGAAGTGCAAAAAGCATCATAAAGAAACCAACGAGAAGAATAATCTTGTAGATGAACAACATACCGATACTATATAATAGATAATAATAAATTCCACCTGTAACAAAAATTAATATGAGAATTCGGAAAACCTTTCCATATTCATAAGGTATTGGATAAAATTTCTGAGAAAAATAAAATAATGATCCTGCCATCACCATATAAGCAGCAAGAGTTGCAATTGCGGCACCAATAATTCCAAGAATCGGAATAAGTATAATATTAACAACAACATTTACAATTGCACCTGCGCCAGTAACAATCGGGAAATATTTAGTTTTTTCTTCAATATATATTCCTGCCTGGAAATTATAATATAATCCATTGAATAAGTAACCAAGCAAAACAATGGGGACAATCGGCAAACCGCTTAAGTATGCCTGACCAATAATTGTCCTGCCATGATAAAATCGAATACGGGCAAAATCTTCAATGAACAAAGAAAGGAAAATACATATTGTGCCTGTAAACAGAAGAAACAGTGTAAGCACTTTAGAAAATATTTCCTTAGCATTTTTTTCTTTGGCATTATTTAGAAAGAACGGCTGCCAGGCAAATTGAAACATCAAAACTACAAGAGACATAAATATGCCCAGTTTA
>DAIEQP010000320.1 GCA_027347805.1 Ignavibacteria bacterium
TTTGCTGTTACATATCAGAAATATTAAACCGTCTACACCGGTTTGAGAAATTAGTGGCAGAATAACAATTTTATCCAATTCCAAATTCGGTTGACCTACATAAAAACCATTGTTCAGCGATTCTGAAATCGCGTCCAATTCAACAAACTGTGCGAAATATTTTTCTGCATCTTCAATTGTAACAGCTCCTTTGGATAAAACATGTGTGAACAAAGAAGTAAACTGATTATATAAAAACAACGATGCACTTTGGGTTCCGGGAATTGTCATAAAAACTTCAAGACCGGATTCAATTATTTCGTTCTTTTCTGTACTTGGTTCCGCTGTAGAACAAAAATTAATTAGATTGTCCCAAAAAGCTTTGAATAATATGTTATCAGAATATAAATCCATTTTATCTAGCTATAAAGCATCACGCTTATTGTATGATCAAAATCTTCAAATAACTTATTGCTTGTACTCAGGAAAAATTTATTTGGGATTGTAATTGAATTCCATACAGCCATATTGGGTTGAGGAACAAAATTGTCGCCGGGAAATCCAAGGTTAAATAGTCTTGAAATAAAATTTGCCAGATGAACACTGCCAACAAGCTGATCCGGTTTACCATCAATAACCCCGGTCTGGTGATATGATATTGAACTTGCAATAGATTCAGGCATCTTCCATTTTTGTGCTAACAGAAGCCCAACTTCTGAATGATCTATACCCAATACTTCTTTTTCGGCTTCATGTACAAAACACTTCTTTTGATTAACCATTTCAAAAACTCTTGCATATTCGTCATGCGCGTATTCCATTAACACCAATTTGCCAATGTCGTGTATAATTCCTGCAAGAAAATAATTCTCTACATTTTTAATTCCCTGGATTTGTCCAATTACTCTTGTCAAAATTCCAACAGCAATTGAATGGCCCCAAAGATCCTGCTGGGTAAATCCTTTAATCTTATTTACTTTCGAAAACATTCTTGCAACAGAAAGTGAGAAAACAATATTCTTTACTTCATTTATTCCCAAGAACATTATTGCTTTCGAAATAGTATCAATTTTTCCTCTGAATCCATAGAATGGAGAATTTGTCACTTTTAAAATTTTAAAAGCAGTAGCCTGATCTTTAGAAATTACTTCTGCCACTTTATCGATTAATATTATCGGCTGTTCCACAGCTTCTGTAAGCGCATGATACACAGTCGGTAAAGTTGGTAATTCCTGCACATCATTCATAATCCTATGTAAAAGACTGCTCATTTGATTGCTGCTTTTGATTTACAAATTCTTTCTACTGCTATTTGTACCAGTTCTGTTTCAATATCATTTCTGGGTGACCAAAACATTCTTTCTTTCAGTTCGTTTAATGCTTCTAATTTCTGTTCCTCCGAAAAAGAAAAGTTTTTGTTCTCACTCTCTATTTTTACTTTAACTTGCTTAATTCCCCAGGTTTTAAGTAAGAACCTATGTTTTTCTTCAAACCGGCTGCCGGCACTAATCAAAACCTGATTGTACTTGTTTACAACGTTTGATGCTAATTCGGTCCCAACCTCAACCTTATCAACTGGGAGTTCTTTTTCGTTCATTTTATACGCTTGATTAATACAAACTATTATCGAATTTAATTGATTATTATTTAATGATTTCCCCCCTCACAGACTCCAGTTGAGCATACCTGAATGCTATCCGTGGTAAGCAGTTCTTTTGTTAACCGAATTCCGACATCCCTCGCAGCAGCAATAGTCGTTAGTAACCTTACATTCGTGACAGGTTATAATCATTTTATTGCAAACCTGATTATGACAGTTGATATAATAGGAAGTCTTTTTGCCACAATAATAACACTCACCAATATGTTTTAACTCTTCTGATTTATTTGGAGTTACTATTCTTCTTTCATCAAAAACAAACATACTTCCCTCCCAATATTTATCTGGGAATTGTTTTATATAATTCCAAATTCCTCCTTTAATTTGATAAACGTCTTTGAACCCCTGTTCAACTAAATAAGCAGAAGCTTTTTCGCATCTAATACCGCCGGTACAATAAGTAACAATTGTTTTTTCTCTCTGGTCTTTGAGGTCCGAGGCAACTTTTACCCAATCCCTGAATGTTTCCATTTTAGGTGTTATTGCATTTCTGAATTTTCCAATTGCACTTTCATACTCATTTCTTGCATCGACAATTATAAAGTCTTTACCACTTTCGTATAGTTCATTTAATTTTTCCGGAGATAAGTATTTTCCGGTTTTATTAAGATCAACTTCGCCAAAACTAGCATTTACTATTTCGCTTTTTAACCGCACATGAATTTTATTGAAAGCATGTTCGAAATAGGGATCTTCTTTAAACCATAAATCGCTGAATTCCGGATAGCTTGAAATCTCATTTTTGTATTTTTCAATGTTTGCTGTTAGTCCCGATACGGTAGCGTTAATTCCCTCACTGGAAATCCATACCCTTCCTTTTATATCATGCTCATGGCAGAATTTTAAATGCTCCTCAACAAATTTCTGTGGTTCTGCAAAAGTGATATATTTGTAAAAAAGTAATATTCTGTAATTCATTTGTATCTCTTATTTATATTTGATATGTAAAATTAAAGAATAGATTTTAAATGAGACACTTTGTCGTAGAAATAATTTATAAGGTTCCTTTAGCGAAAATTGAGGAATTAACAGAATCTCACCGTAAATATTTACAGATCGGCTATCAGAAAGGTTCGCTTTTAGTTTCAGGACCAAAAGTACCGCGCGATGGTGGAATTGTTATTGCTCGCGGTGATTCGCTTGAACAGGTTAAAGATTTTTTCACAAATGATCCTTATTATTTAAACAAAGCCGCCGAATACAGATTCATAGAATTCAACGCAAAAAGTCATCAACCGTTTCTTGATGGTTGGTTAGAAACTCAAAATTAATTTTTAGATAAACTCAAACTCTACCTAATTAACGCCATCGTTGCTATATTTAGGTTAAATAATGACAGTGTGTAATGAATCAGCCAAATGTTAGCGTTGGAATTGTAGGCGATAAAGAGATTCGCTTTGAGCTATATGGTGATTTTACGGCAAATAGTCTTCCACAGAAGATGAGCGGAAAGCTGATTGCTTCTTTGTCCGGAAATCAAATTAAAATAATTCAAGAAAAAAACGTTGTACTCTCCGCAAAAGAAATTGTATTCACACCAAATGACCTAGAGACAGAATCGTTTTTACTACGCGATGTAGTTATAGGAATAAATTTTCATTGGCAGAAAAAAGAAAACCAGCGATTTAGAGGCAAGTTAAAATTTATAGTTGAAGATAATTTAGTTGTAGCTATAAATGTTGTTCCACTTGAAGAATATCTATCGAGTGTAATTTCATCCGAAATGAGCTCCAATTCTTCACTTGAATTATTGAAAGCTCACGCAATTGTGTCGCGCGGCTGGATTCTCGCCCAGCTGGCCAAAAAGAAAAATCATTCTCAGCAAATGATAGAAACGAAATCTGAAGATGAAATAATCAGATGGTACGACCGGGAGGATCATCTCAATTATGATTTCTGTGCAGATGACCACTGCCAGCGCTATCAGGGTGTAAATAAAATTGTTAATGACAGGGCTACAAATGCTGTTTTTTTAACGCGCGGTTTATTTCTTACTTACAACGATAGAATTTGTGACACTCGTTTTTCTAAATGCTGCGGAGGTATGACCGAGGCATTTGAAAATGTCTGGGAAGATGTTCCTCATCATTACTTATCTCCAATTATTGATTATAAATTTGAACTAGATGGAATAGATAATGATTTAAGGCAGGATAAATATGCTGAGCGATGGATTTATGATCATCCAAATGCCTTTTGTAATACAAACGATACAAAAATTCTTTCACAAGTACTTGTGGATTTCGACAGAGACACAAACGATTTTTTCCGATGGAAAGTTGAATACACACAAGATGAAATTTCGGAAATCATAAATACAAAGACAGGAATTGATTTTGGACAAATAGAGGATTTGATTCCCGTTTTACGAGGTGCTTCCGCTCGAATTATAAAATTGAAAATTGTTGGAACGAAGAAAACACTTACATTCGGGAAGGAACTTGAAATAAGAAAAATACTTTCAAAAACTCACCTTTATAGTTCTGCATTTATAGTGAGAAGAGAAAATATTATCAAGCATATACCTCAAAAATTTATTTTATTGGGAGCCGGCTGGGGTCATGGAGTAGGTTTATGCCAGATAGGCGCTGCAGTAATGGGTGAAAAGGGGTACAGCTTTGATGAAATTCTTAAGCATTACTTTCCAGGTGCTTCAATCCAAAAAGGGTACGAATGAAAGTTCTTTTCACCTGCTTTTCACAAAGTTGGGGTGGAATGGAAATGTTTGCCCTTACAACTGTGCTGCAATTAAAGAAACATAATATTGAAACTGAACTTGCCTGTTTTCCAGATTCAAGATTACACCTGGAAGCAATTAAAAATAATATCATCACCCATACATTTAAACAGAACAGCTATTTCCATCCGATTCATACTTTGAATTTGTCTTCATTAATAAAACATAAAAAGTATAATGTAATTGAATGCGGCGGGTCAAAAGATCTTTGGCTGGTTGTGCCAGCACTAAATATTGCGGGATTGAAGACGCCGCTTTTTCTTTCAAAACAAATGGCTTCTTTTATTATTAAAAAAGATTTTTTGCATAAAAAACTTTACAGCAGGGTTACAAAGACATTTGCTATTAGCAACATGATTAAAGAGAATCTTTTGGAAACGACTCCGCTTCAAATCGAAAAAATTATTTTATTAAATAATGCAATTGATACGACTAAATTTGATCCATCAATAGTTGATTCAGAAACTGTAAGGAATGAGTTTTCAATTTCACACGATACGATACTAATCGGTATGATAGCCCGTTTTAGTCCGGGCAAAGGGCACGAAGAATTCTTACTGGCAGCCAAGACACTTTCTTTAAAACATTCCAATATTAAATTTATTATTGTTGGTGAAGCCAGCCGCGGCGAAGAAGATTATGCAACCAAAATTAGATCCTATGCAAATGAACTTGGCTTAAATGATAGCTTGATATTTGCAGGATTCAGAAAAGATATTCCCAACATACTTGCTGCAATGGATATATTTATTTTTCCTTCGCATGATGAAGCTTTTGGAATTGCTCTTGCTGAAGCACTTAGTATGGGAAAACCATCAGTCTGCTCAAAATATGCCGGTGTGCTCGATATTGCCATTGATGGCTTAACATCTTTTTTATTCGAGAAAGGAAACGCAGATGATTTGGCTGCAAAAACTGAATTATTAATCGAATCAGAAACTCTTAGAAAACAATTTAGTTTTGCCGCCAGAAAAAGGGCTGTTGAAATGTTTGATATAGAAGTGTTTACTAAAAAATTAATCGCTCATTTTAATGAGTCGTTACAATGACATTTCTCAATCCAGCCGTGTTATTTGGTCTTTTTGCTTCACTGATTCCTGTTTTGCTTCATTTTTTAAATCTTAGAAAACTCACTAAAATTGAATTCAGTACTCTTAAATTTCTTAAAGAATTACAGAAGACAAAAATCAGAAGAATAAAATTTAAGCAGTGGCTTTTACTTATCATCCGGGTTCTAATAATTATTTGTCTGGTTTTAGCATTTGCAAGACCAACTATTAAGTCAGTTACATTCGGAAACTCTGCTGCAAAAACTTCTGCAGTAATAATTATTGACAATACTTTTAGTATGTCTGTAATAAATGAAAAGGGATCTTATCTTAACAAAGCAAAACAGGTTGCAAAAAGCTTGTTGATCAATTTTCAGCAGGGTGATGAAGTAACTATTATAACAACATCAGATTCTGATTTGAATTCTATTTCGACGACAACAAATTTTTCAGAAGCGAAAAAGAAAATTGACGATATTGAAATAACCAATATCAGCAGCACAATAAATCAAAATCTCATAAAAGCAGCTAGAGTTTTATATCAATCCAAGAATTATAATAAAGAGGTCTACATTCTTTCCGATTTTCAGTATGGAAGAATTGTCGGTTCATCAAAAGAAATATCTACTTTTGGCAAAACATTTTCACCCGACACACGGTTATATTTTTTTGATCTAAACGATAAGGATGCAGTAAATCTTGGTTTTGAAAACATTAAAACCGCAAATCAAATATTTGAACCGGGGAAAACGATTGGATTCTCTGTAATTGTTAAGAACTATTCCCAAGTGCCGGTTAATAATTCTGTTGTATCTCTTTTTATGAATGGAAAAAGAAGCGCTCAACAAAATTTGTCTCTGAACAGCCGAGAAATGAAAGAAATTCTTTTTGAAACGACACTGCAGGATACCGGTCTTGTTCAGGTTATCGCTGAATTGGAAGATGATGATATACTTCAGGATAACAAAATATTTACAGCCATTTATATCCCTTCAAAAATATCTCTTTTAATCGCATCAGATACGAATTCCGATTCGAAGCTAATTAAGCTGGCCCTTGGTATTCCAAACAATAAAATAAATCTCCAGGAAACAAGTAATTCTCAATTGTCATCGTTTAACTTAAAAAAATATAATACTGTTTTCATAATTGGCACAGAAAACATTACTAACTCAGAGCCTGTAACCAATTTTATAAACTCAGGCGGGAATGTCATTCTTTTTCCTGGCAGCCAAAATACTTCCTCGGGTTTTCAAAAATTTCTCGGTTCATTTGGTTTGAATCAGCCTATTTTATTTATGGGCAAGACAAACGGGACCAATTCGGTTTCAGAATTAAAGCAACCCGATTTTAATCATCCATTAATCGCGGATATTTTTGAAAAAAGGTTGGGATTAAAATTGGATTCCCCTGAAATTTTTGCTTACTTAAAAATAAAACCCGATCCGAATATTAAAACAGTAATCCCTATGCTGGACAACTCTCCTTTTCTTGGTGAAATAAAACCGGGAAACGGAAAACTAATATTGTTTAACTCTGCACCAACACTTAGCTGGAATACCTTTCCTGTGAAAGCATTTTTTGCTCCGCTTATAAATAACTGTATGTTATATTCATCTGCTAAATTCAAAAATGATTCTACTTTTCATTGCGGCGATCAAATTATTGCTGATATTTCAAATGCAATTGATTCCCAGATCAGAATTAAAAAACCTGATGGTTCTATTGAATATATAAACACGGATTCGTTAGGGAATAAAAACTATCTTTTTTATAACAAAACCGATCGACCGGGAACATATCAATTCTATTCCGGTAGCAGAAGAATTGATTATATTTCTGTTAATAATGATCCTAATGAATCAGTCACCCAAAAACATTCTGAATCTGATTTTAAAGATTATTTAACTAATATTGGTTTTGAAGGGAAAATGATTCCGGTTTCTTATAAAGATGATTATACAAAACAAATTTATCAGTCGCGGTTCGGCACAGAACTTTGGAAATATTTTCTAGTTATAGTTTTATTCCTGGCAGTTGCTGAATCATTAATTGCAAGAAGCAGTAAGAAAGATTTAATACAATGATTACAATATCTCCTCAACCAAAAGAACGAGCAATTTTAATTGCGCTTTCCACCGGCGATTATACGCGCGAGCAGATAGAGGAACATCTTGATGAATTAGAGTTGTTAACTGATACGGCCGGTGCCGAAACAATATTCAAAATTATGCAGGAAAGATATCGGCCCGATCCCGCATATTATATCGGCAAAGGAAAAGCAGAAGAAATTTCGCAGTTGATCGAATTAAATAATATTCAACTGGTAATTTTTGATGATGATCTCAATCCCACACAAGTAAGAAACCTAGAGAAACTATTTGAAAAGAAAATACTTGACCGGAGCGGACTAATACTTGATATTTTTGCATCGCATGCTAAAACCCGCGAAGCAAAAACACAGGTGGAGTTAGCTCAACTGGAATATATGCTTCCAAGATTAACAAGAGCATGGACACACTTATCAAAGCAATATGGGGGAATTGGAACCAAAGGTCCCGGCGAAACACAGATTGAAACTGATAGAAGAATTATTCGTACCCGTATCAGTAAATTGAAAGACAATCTTCATAAAATAGAATCACAGCAAATAACAAAAAGTACAAGCAGAAGGGAATATTTAACTGCTACTTTAGTTGGTTATACAAATGCAGGAAAATCAACTTTACTGAACAGGCTAACCAATTCCGATGTACTTGCCGAGGATAAATTGTTTGCGACTCTTGACTCAACAACTCGTTCTTTAGAATTGGGGAAAGGGAAAACAATTCTTCTTAGCGATACTGTTGGATTTATAAGAAAACTTCCCCACAATCTTGTTGCATCCTTCAAAAGCACTTTAAATGTTGTTAGAGATGCAGACATAATAATTCACCTGATTGATGTTTCCCATGAATATTTTGAAGATCATATTCGTGTAGTGGAACAAACATTAGATGAATTGGGAGCCAATAAAAAACACCAGATTAAAGTTTTTAATAAAGTAGATGCAATAAACGATAAAAGCAGAATCGAAATGGTAATTCATAATCACCCGGGATCAATTTTAATATCTGCCGAGCGAGGAATTAATGTCAATAATCTAAAAAAGAATCTGATAGATGTTTATGAAAAACATTTCGTTGAGCAGGAAATAGAAATTCCCAATTCCAATTCGAAAATAATTGCGCAATTGTATGAACTTTCTGATGTTACTTCTATAAAATATCTTGATGACGTTGCCGTTATAAAATTCAGAGCAAACAGATCAAATCAAAATAAAATTATGAGATTAATAAATGGACAACAATAAACTTATAATTGACGGTCATTCACTTTCATTAAAAAAAATTGATCAGTTTATACATGACAATCCCAAAGTAATTCTATCAGAAACTTCTAAGAAAAAAGTTATTGCGGCCCGCAAATTAATTGATGAATGGGTTGAAAGCGAAAAAGTTATTTACGGTGTAACAACTGGATTCGGAGGATTTTCAAGTATCCGCGTTCAGCACAATGATATTGAAAAGCTGCAGGAAAATTTAATTATCAGTCATACTGCCGGTGTTGGAGAAAATCTTCCTCCATTAATTGTTAAACTGATGATGCTTCTCCGTGTAAATGCGCTAGCAAGCGGTTATTCAGGAATTCGACTCGAAACCTTGCAGTTATTAATTGATATGATTAACAAAAACATTATTCCTGTTATTCCCTCCCAGGGTTCTGTTGGTGCAAGCGGAGACCTAGCACCATTGGCACATCTTGTACTTTCAATGATCGGCAAAGGTGAAGTGCAAATAATTTCTGACATCACTAATGAAAAAGCTGTTAAAGTAAAAGCAGTTTCTTCAAAGCGGGCTCTTGAAAAATTTGGACTTAAGCCAATTCGATTAGCAGCAAAGGAGGGATTAGCATTAATAAACGGAACCCAGATGATGGCAGCGTTTGGAGCTTATATCTGCATTGAAGCTCAAAAACTTTTGAAGCTGGCAGATATTTCCGGTGCGCTTTCTCATGAAGCATTACGGGCAACTGATAAAGCATTCGATCTAAGACTTCACAATCTTCGGCCTTATCCAGGACAGATTGATACGGCAAAAAATCTGCTCGCTCTGCTTAAACACAGCCAGATTCGTTCTTCACATGTTGTTGGAGATCCGCGGGTTCAGGATTCATATTCAATTCGATGCATGCCTCAAATACATGGTGCATCGCGAGATGCGGTTAATTATGTGTGTTCAAAAATAGAAATCGAAATTAATTCTGTTAATGATAATCCTATAATCTTTGCTGATGATAAAGATTATATCAGCGGTGGAAATTTTCATGGACAGCCATTAGCATTGCCGCTTGATTTCATGGCAATTGCTCTTTCGGAATTGGCTGATATTTCGGAAAGAAGAATTGATCATATAACAAATGGTTCAACAGAAAAACTTCCTAAGTTTCTTGCAGCACACGGCGGTTTAAATTCTGGATATATGATTGCTCAATATACAGCGGCAGCCCTTGTATCAGAAAATAAAGTTCTCGCACACCCTGCAAGCGTGGATTCAATACCGACTTCTGCTGGAAAGGAAGATATAAATTCCATGGGTTCAATTTCTGCACGTAAATGTTTTCAAATTTTAAAAAATGTTCAGAAAGTAATTGCAATAGAAATGATGGTTGCCGCACAGGGAATTGATTTTCTAAAACCATTAAAGTGCGGAACAGGAACCAACGCGGCTTATACAACAATAAGAAAACAGATCCCTACTTTGAAACATGACCGTCTTCTTCATAAGGATATATCGAAATCAATAAAACTTGTTGAGAACAACGAAATATTGGAGAGTGTTGAAGCAGTTGTTAAGTTACATTAATCAGATTTGTGAATTTTCTTTCTGTGATTCCTTTGTTTTATAAATACTTTCTTTACCAAGCCTATCTCTCCGGTCTATCCATTTATCTATCTTTGAAATCAACAAACCGAAAAGCATTAAGCCAATTACAAGAAGAAGTGTTACAAGTATAAAAACTATCGTGTACGAACTCATTTAATTATTCTCTTATTAAAATCATTGCCGCAGATTATTATTCACTAAGATCAAAAGCCTTATCAATTTTTAGTTTTTTACCGGAAAGTTCATCTTTAAAGTTTATTATTGCCAAATAATTACCCTGTTTGTAAGTACTATCAAGTTTTATTTGAACATTTAACTGTGAATCTGAATCTTCTTCTTTTGCAAGCTGTTCAAGCTTACCGCTCTGAACATTTTGCTTAATTGTACCATCGGGCATTTTAATATCTATCATAAAAGTAAGTTTGCTGTAATACTGCCCTTTATGTTCAAATAATTCGTAACCCTTCGCCTGGCAGCTAAGATTTAACTCCCAGCCTTTTTCCAGTGTATAAGCAAAAGCTTCCGGGCTGAATAATTCAAATTTTCTCTCTTTTTTTGCACACGCGGCAATTATTATTACCAGAATAAAAATTGAAAAGAACTTTTTCATCTCTTCCTCAAATTAATAGAATACCCCGACCTGTTTGATCGGGGTATTTTCTAACCTGCTTAAAATATATTTTAATTATTTTTTTTGAACTCTTCCATAAATGCAACCAAATCTTCAACACCTTTCTTTGGGAAAGCATTATAGATAGATGCACGAATACCGCCAACTGAGCGGTGGCCTTTCAATCCGCTGAATCCTTTCGCACTAGCTTCTTTAATGAATTTTTCTTCCAGCTGTTCATTTGGCAAACGATAAGTAACATTCATCAAAGAACGATCCTCTGTAACAGTTGTTCCTTTATAGTAACCGGCGCTTGAATCAATTGCATCATAAAGAATTTTAGCTTTCTCAACATTGCGGCGGTACATTTCATCAAGTCCGCCCATATTTAACAGCCACTTAAATACTAATCCGGAAATATAAATTCCAAAAGTTGCAGGGGTATTGTACATAGAATCGTTATCAACATGAATTTTGTAGTTCATGTAAGTATGTAATGAATCCTGGCTTCTAGCAAGCAAATCTTTTCTGATTACAACAACAACTACTCCAGATGGACCTATATTTTTCTGAGCGCCTGCGTAAATTAATCCATATTTATTTATATCGATTTTTTTATGTAGAAAATCTGAAGATGCATCGCACACAAGAGGAACATTACCAATTTCAGGTTCGTTTCTCCATTGTGTTCCATAAATAGTATTATTTGAAGTAAAGTGAACAAATGCTGCTTCTGGATCGAGTTTTAATTCGCTTTGTTTTGGAATGCGAGTATAATTTTCTGATTTTGTTGTTCCGGCAACATTTACAGTTCCAACACGTTTAGCTTCTTTAGCTGCTTTCTCAGCCCAGGCTCCTGTAACTATATAATCAGCTTTATTAACAGGCGGCATCAAATTTAGAGGAACCATCGAAAACTGAAGTGTAGCTCCGCCCTGTAAAAATAGAATTGCATATTCATCACCGATATTTAAAAGTTTGCGAAGATCTGCATCGGCTTCTTTAATTACAGCATCAAATATCTTTCCGCGGTGGCTCATTTCCATTATGCTCATTCCGCTTCCCTTATAGGAAAATAAATCCTTCTGAGCTTCTAAGAGAACTTCTTCGGGCAAGATTGCAGGTCCAGCGCTAAAATTATAAATACGTTTTTCCATTTTGTCACTCCATTTATTTTGATTTAGTTATTCTCAAAAGGACTAAATAACATGTACCAGCAATCCATCTCGCAGTTTAGGTTCGAACCATGTCGATTTAGGGGGCATTATTTCACCGGCATCAGAAATATTAATTAAATCGTCTAGCGAAACAGGATAGAGTGAAAAAGCAACTGCAGCTTTTCCAGTATCAACCAGCATTTCAAGTTCTTGTGTTCCTCTAATTCCGCCAATAAAATCAATGTTAGTATCCGTGCGCGGATCTTCGATTCCAAGTACCGGCTGAAGTAAATAATTTTGAAGAATACTTACGTCAAGATTATCTCCAACTGTCTTTCCCGGTTTAATATTTTCATTTGGTTTTAGCAGGTACCACTTTTTATCAATATACATACAGAATGTTTTTTTTGCGGGCGGATTTGGTGAAGCAGATTCTTCAATAGAAAAATTCTTCCTGATTTTTTCAATCAACTTTTCATTTTTCATTTTGATATCGTGCACGGTTCTATTGTATGGTAAAATTTTCAACTGGTCGGCCGGGAAAAGCACCGCTAGAAAATAATTATATTCTTCGGTTCCATTATGGTCAGGATTAGATTCCATTTTTATTTTTTGAACACGGCTTGCACTTGCAGCCCGATGATGTCCATCGGCAATGTATAGATTTTTCACCTTTGCAATTTCACCAATAACCAGCGGAGTTGAATCGGCAGGTAAAATCCAAATTGTGTGTTTAATTCCATCAACAGCTGTAAAATCATAAATCGGCTGATTTTTCTTCATCGTCTCATTAACAACTTTATCAATTTCTGCAACGCCCTTGTAAGTTAAAAACACCGGTCCGGTTTGAGCTTCGGTAGTAAGAATATGGTTTGTTCTATCATCTTCTTTTACTTTACGAGTTTTCTCATGTTTCATTATTACATCATTATTGTAATCTTCAACAGAAAATGTTGCCGCCAATCCAACCTGTGATTGATCTCCCATTACAAGTTTATAAACATAAATACAATCTGTTGATTCCTGGATCAAAGGCGCTTCTTGTTTTAGCCGATCAAAATTTTCTTTTGCCTTTTTATAAACCCCGGGCGAGTAAACATCGGTTCCATCCGGCATTTCAATTTCCGATCGTGTAACTCTCAATAAGCTTATAGGATTTCCTTTTGCATAAGCTGCCGATTCTTCTTTGTTAACAACATCGTATGGAACACTAGCAACCAGGTGAGCGACTTTTTCATCAGGCCTAACAGCCTTAAATGGACGTATTACAGCCATTAATTCTCCATAATTTTTCAAATTACCTGCGCAAATTAGCACATAGAGGTATGATTGTAAAATGCGGAACGAAATAAAAAGGAGATGGCGATTTCTAATTCATCGCCACATCAAATAAGATTATACTTGAATTTTCAAGGGCTGTCCATTTGATTTTTTCCATTTCAGTAATCATAATTGCATCACCCTGGGTTAGTTCATTTTCTTCAACAACTATTTTTCCGTTGACTACATGAAGATATATTCCGTTATCCTTTTGTAACGAATATTTCTGCTCATAATTTTTATCCAAATCCGACAGAAATATTTTTGCATCCTGATGAATGTATATAACTCCGTCTGCATGATCGCCGCTGGCTACAAGCAATAATTTATTTTTCTTTTCATCAGTATTGTATTGCATATCTTCATATGCAGGTTTTAATCCCATTTCTTTAGGAATAATCCAAATCTGAAATAGTTTTAGAATTTCTTTGTCTGATGCATTAAACTCCGAATGAAAAATTCCTTTACCGGCAGACATTTTCTGTACTTCTCCAACGCGGATTACTCCCTCACTTCCGGTACTGTCACGGTGAGCAATTACTCCCTGCGTTACGATTGTAATTATTTCCATATCGCGGTGAGGATGAGTTGGAAATCCTGCAGATGGTAAAATGGTATCATCATTTATTACACGGAGTGGTCCAAAAGCCATATTATGAGGATCATAATAATCTCCGAAAGAAAAACTATGGTAGCTTTCAAGCCAATCAATTTTTGTTTTTCCCCGCTCGTTTGATTTGCGAATCTTTATCATTTTATCCTTTCACTCTTACGAGTAATTTGTTTCGAACTCGTAATAATAACAAGAAAGAAACGTTTAAAGTTTCGAAACTTCCAACCCGAGTTTTTTTAGAAGATCGCCAAGATCTTTTTGTTCATCTGCAGAAAGAACATTCATAAATCTGGAAATATTTTCTGCGTGTATTTTGAAAACTTCCTCAAATGTTTTTAATCCGTGAGATGTTAAATTAACATTGATTGCTCTTCGATCTTCTTTACTGTGAGTTCTTTCTATATATCCAAGCTTTTCAAGATTATCAAGAACAAGCGTCATATTGCCACCGGATACCAGCATTTTATCGCACAGTTCACCGACTTTTAACTGCCCCAGGTGACCTAGAACCTCAATAACCGCAAATTGCGGCTGGGTCAAACCAAAAGATCGAATACTTTCAACAGATTTTCTATTGAATGAAGAAAATGCCCGGGCAAGTTTAACCCAGGTGGTTAATGCTAAATCTACTTTCTTTCCATATTTCTTTGTCGTTTTCACAACATTCCTTTCAATCAGTTGATAAACCAAGATATATATTTTTAGGACATCTTGTCAAGTTAGTTTGTTTAGACTAAATTTGCATAAAGAGAGAATTAAACATGACTCAAATAGATGTTAAATATTTTACGCCAAAAGAGGCAAATAAAACATTGCCCCTGGTAAAACAAATTGTTCGGGATATACTTGATTGCGCAGTAAAAATAAAAATTATTGCTGAATCACTAAATGGTGAGATCGAGGACAACAGTGAAATAAAATATCTTTCTCTTCAAATTCAAAAATACATGGGTGAGCTTGAAGAGATAGGGTGCTCATATAAAGACTGGAGTTTTGATATTGGTCTTGTAGATTTTCCTTCCGTTATAAACGGCAAAGATGTTTTACTTTGCTGGCGCAGCGATGAAAATGAAATTCAATATTATCATGGTCTGCTTGACGGATATTCAGGGCGAAGATTAATTCCACAAGAGTACTTATAGCACAATAAGTTTATTTTGATTCTTCTATACTGTATGTATGTGTTATTTCAATTGCCGGCTGAAGCATAGCTGTTACACTGCAATATGTTTTTTGTGATAATTCGATAGCTCTTTCAACTGCTTCTTTTGGAATATCTTTACCGTAAAAAACATATTCGAGATTTATTTTTGTATATACCTGCGGATGTGCTTCCCTTACCTCTGCATTCAAGCGAATTTCAAAACCATCGATATTAATTTTTTTCTTTTTTAAAATAACTGCAACATCACTTCCGGTACATCCGCCAAGAGCCAGCAGCAACAATTCTTTTGGCCTTATGCCCGCGCCGCTTCCTCCAAACTCTTCAGGTCCATCCATAACCACCCAGTGATTGGAATCAGCTTTTCCCATAAATGTTACACCTTGAATATGCTTAACTACCGCTGTTTTATTTGCCATAATTTTCTCTTTTATTTTTTAATTAGATGACAAAAAGCTAAGTAAGATTCGGAAAATATTAATAACCAGAATCCCGTTGCATTGCCGAAATTATTTTTTAAGGAAATAAAGAATTATTGAGATAATTATACTAAGCAGAATTGAAGTAACTACGGGAAAATAAAAAGTAAAATTTTTCCCTTTCCAAATTATGTCTCCAGGCAGTTTACCTAGCAGTGGAATTTTATCCCAGAAGCTAAGAAGCAGACCGGCAGCGAGCATAACAATTCCGCCGATAATTAATAATTTACCAATCGATTGAACTTCATTCATAGCAATTTGTTATTATAAGTATGGGCTTTAATATAATGATTTCTGGTTTTCATTTTAACTGACAATCTTTTTATTTTTATTCCAGTTTAATACAAACTTTGAAATAGACTATTTTTAATCAATGGATGAAAAAGATTTACATAAAGAACTCTTCGAAGATTCTGAACCGGAACCAGCACCGGAACAACCGCGCAGAATACTATGCCGGTCTAAGAATGATTTTGTAATTACCGGCTTGTGTGGAGGTATTTCAAAATATTTTAATATCGATACAGGAACTGTTAGGGTTTCTTGTTTGCTTTCGTTGCTTCTAGGAAATTGGCCTGTAATACTATATTTAATCGCGGCATTTCTTCTTCCTGTCGATAAACAATCTGAAACAGTAGATGATCAAGATATTCTGCGGCTTAAAAAAGAAAATGCAAAAACTGTTTTAAGTGGAATTCTTATGCTGCTGGGGCTCCATTTTGCATTTGAGGAACTTGGATTGAGAAATTCATCTTCAATATTAATATTGCCAAATGGCTTTATTCTACCGGTGATAGCAATTGCAACCGGAGTATTTTTAATATCTAATAAAATTATCAACCCCGAAAATATGCTGGTTTTCCCGCAGCAGTTTTTTAGAAGTTCGAAGGAGAAAATGATTTCCGGCGTTTGCGGCGGCCTGGCAGCTTATTTAAATGTAGATACTGCCTCGTTAAGAATTATTGTTGTTCTTATTACATGTTTAACTCTGGGATTAACAATTCCCACTTATATTTTTCTTGCTTTAAAGACTCCAAAAGAAATTCAAGCTGATTTAAATGAATAGAATATTACTTGCAATATCGTTAATTGTGGCTGGTATTTTTTTCCTGATTCGCTGGGCAGGATTTATTTCTTTTCAAACAGAAACTGCTGTGGGAGCTATATTCATAATTTTCGGTTTGATAAACGCCGATTTATCTCTCCGAAAAAATAATAGAAAAGTATTTCTGATTTCTGCAATTATGTTTTTGTGCGGTGTTTCTTTACTTGTAAAATCGATATTTTTTCTGCCGGATACGCGCGGTTTAGTTCTTGTTTCTATTTTATTTATCAGCGGCTCTGCTCTTTTAGTCTTGTTTCTCGAAAATGTAAGTCAAAAAATATTTTTGTGGTCGGGAATAATACTTGCCGCATTAAGTATAATTTCTCTTACCTTATTAAGAATGATTGGCTTATTTAGATTAACCAATCAGATTGCAAACCTATTCGAAATTTTTTGGCCGATCATCTTAACTTTGTTCGGAATGAGCTTGTTTATAAACCGAAAAAAATAATTACTTGTTTCTTTGCCCCGCTAATGATTCGCTTACAAAAACCAGATTTGCCGAAGGAGTGGAAGCACCGTTCGCAGATTCAATTGTAATTTGGTAAGAATCAATTTGTTCTTTGGGTAAAAAAGGAAATGATGATATTCTCATATATTCACCGTTTGCAGGCTGATAAGTTCCGCATGAATAATGCTGTCCTTTACTCACTGCCCAAAGTTGAAATGATTGATCGGTTTGAAGACGTGTAAAATTTTTAAACTGTATTAATCCTTCTTTCTGGTTAAATGAAAGCAGGATTTTTGCCGTCGCCTTTTGTGCGGGATCGGCGTTTATCATGTTAATTATATTAATGTCTTTGTAATTAAGAAATTCTACGAGAGAAGCGTTGCTGCCGACAAAACTATTTGCGGTAGTCAGCTGGTTCTTAATTGATTTTACTTCTGTCTGTAATTCATCTATACGGTTTTCAAGTCGTTGTGTTGAGATAAAAGTATAATAACCAAGTATTGTGCAGATAAAGATTGTGAATATTATTCCTATTATTTGAATCCAGTTTGATGTAGGTTTTTGCGGTTCTATAATAGGCACTTCTTCTTTTTGGATTGAAGTAATAGTCGGTTTTGTTTCTGTAACAGAAGTATTCAATTTTTCGGGTTTTTCTTCCAAAGTGTTTTTTGAAATTTGCTCTGTTGGAACTTTTACTGTTGTGTTCCTAAACAAATCAATTTCACCAAATGTGCTGTCAAATTCATCTTTGGATGCATCAAATGTTGATTCGGGTTCTTTGGGTGTTGTATTTAAATCGAATGTATCAAACTTTGGAGTTATTCGTGTTGAAGCAATTGGCTTTGTTAAATTAGAATCGGGCATGGTTGCAATAGTTTCGCCACTTGTAAAAGTACTCACTAAAGTCTTTCTGTCTTTAAGAATTTTGGCTTTTATTTCCTCTTTCATTCCAATCAATTGAGTTGCAACCATATCTTTAATTGAGTCCTGCGGCTTTTCAAGATCAAGAATAACCGGAACCATCGAAACCAGATTTTGAAGTTCGCCTAATTCTCCAGGCGGGAGGTCGCCCCCTTCATTCATATAATCTTTAAATTGGACAAAGTTCTGTTTATCCATGCAACCAACGGCATATGCCGCAACCATTTCATGAATTGCCTGTTCAGCCATTAATCCCTCACCAAGAAATCTCTAAGACTATGAAGTGCCGTCATAATTTTTGACCGGACTGTACTAAGCGGAACATTCAACTTATCTGCAATTTCATCAATGGTATAACCTTCGTAATATGCAAGATGCAAAACATATTTTTGTGTGTCGGTAAGTTTCGCCAAAGATCTTTCGATTTTGGGTTTAAGAGTAAATGCAGTTTTGAAATCAAGTAAATCCATCTTTGAATCGAAAGTAGGAAGAATAAAATAATCTTCATACTCATCATCATAAGCAGGGACTGTTTGACCGGCGGATCTTTCGCGGCGGAGTGTATCAACAGCTTTGTTTCTTGCAAGAGTTACCAGCCAAGCATAAACATTGCCTTTTGCAAAATCAAATTTTGTAATCTTTCTCCAGATTATTACAAAGACTTCAATCAAAATTTTATCTGCAGTTAGCTGATTTGGCGCAATCTTTTTTATAATTGTATACAGCAGCGGAGAATACCTATCATACAATTCTTCAAGAGCGCGCGATTCAAATCGGGCAATTTCCTGCATTAATTCAAAATCGGTAACTTCTTTATACTTACTCACAATTGTTTCTGTTTTTCCCAAATAATTACAATCAAAAGTATAACTGTTATTCCAAATTTACAACACGGATGCCGTTTTAATAATTAACATAAAACGTAATCTATTTTTTTGTAATTGGGCTTATCAATTATGTCCCTGTTCCTTTAAGTGCTGAGGTCTAATTTTATTATATTCGCACCATAAAAAAATCAGAAGAACTATGACATCAAACGAAATTAGACAGCAATTTTTAGATTTTTTCAAAAACAAAGAACACAGAATTGTTCCAAGCGCCCCGGTTGTTCCGCATGGCGATCCTACACTTTTATTTACAAATGCGGGAATGAATCAATTTAAAGATGTATTTCTTGGGGCCGGTTCACGTGAATATAAACGGGCTGCCGATACTCAAAAATGTATTCGTGTTTCCGGTAAACATAATGATCTTGAAGAAGTAGGACACGATACTTATCATCATACATTTTTTGAAATGCTTGGCAACTGGAGTTTTGGTGATTATTACAAAAAAGAAGCAATTGGGTGGGCGTGGGAATTACTAACCGAAGTATGGAAACTGCCAAAAGAAAGATTATGGGCAACTGTTTACAGAACCGATGATGAAGCCCTGCAATACTGGAAAAGTGAAACAGATATAAATCCCGATCACATTTTACGCTTTGATGAAAAAGATAATTTTTGGGAGATGGGAGATACTGGTCCATGCGGCCCCTGTTCCGAAATTCATATAAACCTCAGCGATGATTTATCTGCAGGGCATTTAGTAAATGCAGGATCACCCCTCTGTATTGAAATTTGGAATCTTGTTTTCATTCAATATAATAGAGATGAAAAAGGAACACTGAATGAATTACCGGCAAAACATGTTTATACCGGAATGGGTTTCGAGCGCGTGTGTGCTGTTCTGCAAAATAAAAAATCAAACTACGATACCGATGTATTCACACCGATTATTGATGCAGTAGCAAAGCTTTCCGGTGTTGCTTACGATATTAATTTGCCTGCCGATGACAACTCACCAGTTGGGCAAAGCAATGTTTCGATGCGTGTAATTGCCGATCATATTCGCACCCTTACCTTTGCAATAGGTGATGGTGCAACCCCCGGCAACGAAGGGCGCGGTTATGTTTTAAGAAGATTACTGCGCCGGGCTGCTCGCTACGGAAGAAAAATTAATTTGAAAGAACCATTTCTCTATAAATTAGTTTCAGTTGTTGCTGCAAACTTCTCGCATGTTTTCCCGGAAGTAAAAACAAATCAGTCACAGATTGAAAAAATTATTAAAGCTGAAGAAGAAAGTTTTAATGCTACACTCGACCGTGGAATTGAATTATTTGATGTTGTAATAAAGAAGCTTTCTGTTAAAAACGAAAAGACGATTTCGGGTGATGATGTTTTCAAACTATATGATACCTACGGATTTCCTGTTGATCTTACTGCAGTTATGGCTCGCGAACAAGGATTTGGAATTGACGAAGCGCGTTTCAATGAATTAATGAACGAACAAAAAGAACGCGCTCGTAAATCAACAAAAGATAAAATTGCATCTGCTCATGCTATTGTTGATAATACGGAAGGATTTGAAATCGGAGACATCGCATCAACAGTGTTTACAGGTTACGATGAACTTTCCTCAACCGCAAAAATTATTGGATTAAAATCTGATGGAACAAATACTTTATTAATATTAGACAGAACTCCTTTTTATGCTGAAAGCGGCGGGCAGGTTGATGATCATGGAATAATCGAACTCGGTGATAAAAAAGTAAATGTAGTGGGTCTTGCAAAGGTTAACGGGCAGATAATTCACATTACAGAAAATCCGTCCGGCATTGAATTTAAAATTGGCGATGAAGTAAAAGCGACTGTTAATTCAACCCGCAGATGGAATATAATGCGTAACCACTCCGCAACTCACTTTTTGCACAAAGCACTCAGAGAAATTCTTGGGCAGCATGTTCAGCAATCTGGTTCTTTGGTTGAGCCGGACAGATTGCGTTTTGATTTTACCCACTTTGAGAAGGTAAAAGAAGCTGAGCTTGAAACTATTGAATCACTTGTGAATGAAAAATTAAGAGAGAACCTGCCGTTAAACCATCATCGCAATACACCATTTGAAGAAGCAAAGAAAATGGGCGCTCTTATGTTCTTCGGTGATAAATACGGCGATAAAGTTAATGTTGTTCAATTCGGAGATTATACATTAGAATTTTGCGGCGGAACACATGTTAAAAACAGCAGTGAAATTGGATTATTAAAAATTGTGAGCGAATCTTCAATTGCAAGCGGTGTAAGAAGAATTGAAGCGGTTACTGGTGCAGGAGTTGAAAAGTTAATTGAAAATTTAGAATTGAAAATTGAGAGTGATCAGAAGAAAATTGAAGAACTTCTTGAAGAAAAGAAGAAACTTGAAAAAGAAATTGCAGCACTTCAGTTAAAAGAAAAACTTGGCGGAATTGATTCGATAATTTCAAATCCTTTTGATGTTAATGGTGTAAAGGTTTTCAAAGGTAAAGTTTCCGCATCAAATATGGATGAATTGAAATCTCTTGGAGACGAATTAAGAGAAAAAATTAAGTCCGGTGTTGGTGTTATGATCTCCGAAATTGATGGTAAAGTTGGTATTGTTGCCGTTGTTACAGATGATTTAATCAAAGAGAAAAAAATACTTGCCGGAAATATTGTTAAGCAGGTTGCGCAGATAGTTGGAGGAAGCGGCGGCGGACGCCCTCATCTTGCAACTGCCGGAGGTAAAGATGTTTCTAAAATCGATGAAGCTTTAACATCAATTGAAAAACTTTTCTGATTGATAAAACGAGTCCGTAAATGCGGACTCGTTTATTTTTTCTTCCTGGAGTATTTATAACAATCTAAAACATGACCATCAAGCATACCAACTGCATGCATATATGCACAGCAGATTGTTGACCCGACAAATTTGAAACCGCGCTTCTTTAAATCTTTACTCATTGCATCAGATTCACCTGTTGTAACAGGGATTTCCGATATTACTCTAAAACGATTTCTAATTATCTTGCCGCCTGTAAACTGCCAGATATATTTATCGAATGAACCAAATTCTTTCTGGGTTTCTAGAAAACATTTTGCGTTTTGTATAGCTGCATTAATTTTCAATTTATTTCTAATTATTCCTTCATTCTGCAAAAGTTTTTCAACTTTTTTTGCATCGTACCTAGCAATTTTCCGGGCATCAAAATTATCAAAGGCTTTAAGATAATTTTCTCTTTTCCGAAGAATTGTCAGCCAGTTTAATCCCGCCTGAGCTCCCTCAAGAATAAGCATTTCAAAAAGTTTTCTATCATCATGTACGGGAACACCCCATTCTTCATCATGATATTTAATATATAGAGGGTCACTCAAACACCAGCTGCAGCGAATTTTCTCTTTCACACTTTCTCCTTTCTATTTTACAACAACCACACATTATTAATCGCTATTTAATCCAGACTGTTTTGATATTTACAAACTCCTTAATGCCATAATTTGAAAGCTCTCTTCCATAACCGGAGTTTTTAATTCCGCCGAATGGAAGCCGAGGATCAGACTTAACCATTCCATTAATAAATACGGATCCGCTTTCAATTACTTCAGCTAGTTCCTTTGCATGTTCCAAATCTTTAGTCCACAAAGATGAGCCGAGTCCAAATGACGAATCGTTTGCAATTCTTATAGCATCAACTTCATCTTTTGCTTTTATTAATGAAGCAACCGGGCCAAAGATTTCATCATCGTATGCGGGCATTCCTGGTAATACGTTTGCAATGATAGTCGGTTCAAGAAAATATCCATCGCGGGCAATTCTTTTTCCTCCGCATAAAATTTCGGCACCCTTCTCAACCGATTTTTGGATTTGTATCTCAAGTTCCGCCAATAAATCTTCACGTGTTATTGGGCCAACTTCGGTTTCATTTTTCATCGGGTTACCAACTTTTACGGCATTCATCAATTCAACAAATTTATTTTTGAATTCATCATAAACTTTTTCGACAACAATAAATCTTTTTGCGGCAATGCAACTTTGCCCGTTATTTATAATTCTGGCTGTAACGGCTGTCTTTGCTGCTGATTCAATATCGGCATCTTCAAGAACTACAAATGGATCGCTGCCGCCAAGTTCCATAACTGTTTTCTTTAAAACTTTTCCTGCAGTTTCAGCAACTTTTTTTCCGGCAGGTTCACTTCCAGTTAATGTAACGGCTTTTACATATTTATTATTGATTACATCTTCCACAAGTGATGAGCCGATTAAAAGTGTCCGGAAAATATTTTTGGGAAATCCTGCATCGCTGAATATCTCTTCTATTGCAAGAGCGCTCATAGGTACATTCGAAGCATGTTTCAGTAAACCGGCATTACCAGCCATAAGTGCCGGAGCTGCAAATCTGAACACCTGCCAGAATGGAAAATTCCAGGGCATTACTGCAAGAACAATTCCTAATGGATCAAACCTCACATAACTTTCTGCTGCATCTGTTTCAATTATTTCTTCACTTAAAATTTTTCTCGCATTACCCGCATAATACTCGCACACCCATGCGCATTTTTCAACTTCTGCAATTGCCTGTGTAATTGGTTTTCCCATTTCAAGAGTAAGAATTTCTGCGTATTCATTTTTCTTTTTACGCAAAAGTGCCGCCGCATTAAACATCAGCACGCTTCTTTCCTCAAACGATGTGTTTTTCCATTTCAAAAAAGATTGCTGAACATCATCAATAATTTTCGATACCTGTTCAGGTGAAAATTCTTCGAAAGTTTTTACAACTTTACCTGTAGACGGATTAACTGTTTGAATTGCCATGTGGCCATCCTGTGTTAAATATCAATGAAGATTTGTTTCAGTTTCGACTTCCTGAAAAATTTTTGTTATGTTCTGAGTGAAATTAATCAGAATTTATTTCACAATAAATTATTGTTCTTTTTATAAAGGATGCCCACTGTATGAAAAAAAATCCAAAATCCTTTGTTCTTGACACAAACGTAATTCTTCACGATCCAACCTGCATCAATCATTTCCAGGAAAATAACATAATAATTCCCCTTTCAGTAATAGAAGAACTCGATCATTTTAAAAGGGGCAACCAGGTTATTAATCTTAATGCAAGAGAGTTTGCCCGTAAGCTCGATTCTATTACCGGCAATGAAATTTTTAACGGCGGTGTTTCTCTCGGACGCGGTAAAGGGAAAGTTCGCGTTGTAATTACAAAAGGACTGTCAAAAGAGATTCATGATGTATTCCGGGAAGACAATGTTGATCACCGTGTATTGAGCGCTGCTTTTGAAACATTACGCAACATGAAGGATAAATCAAAAGTTATTGTTGTAAGCAAGGATGTTAATCTGAGAATGAAAGCAAAAGCGCTTGGAATTCTTGCCGAAGATTATACAACCGACCAGGTAACAAACGTTGAAGAGCTTTACAGCGGTAAGGAAACAGTCGAAAATTTTGATGATGATATGATCCAGAAATTATACCAGGCTCCGTTCGAAGTTCCAGCATCAAAAATCGCAAAGAAATTAAAATCGGAATTTGTTCCCAACAAATATTTTATTCTGCGCAATCCAGCCCGTTCAGCTCTTGCTTATTTATCAAATGAGATGAATTTATTTAAAAAGATTGATAAGCAGGTAGTGTATGGAATAAAACCGCGCAATGCTGAACAAACATTCGCAGTTGATGCTTTATGCAATATGGATATTCCGCTTGTTACAATGACCGGAAAAGCGGGCACCGGCAAAACCCTGCTTGCACTTGCATGTGCTCTGCAGGTTAGAAAAAATTACAGGCAGATTTATATTGCCCGTCCTATTGTTCCATTGAGCAATAAAGATATCGGCTATCTTCCAGGCGATGTTGATAGTAAACTTGCACCCTACATGCAGCCCTTGTTTGATAACCTTAAAATAATCCAGGATCAATTTCCCGAAACGGATAAAAGTCATCAGCTTATTAACAATATGATGAAAGAAGAGAAACTTGTTATTGAACCGCTGAGTTACATTCGCGGAAGAAGCTTGCAGAGAATTTATTTTATTGTTGATGAAGCGCAGAACTTGACTCCCCATGAAGTTAAAACAATTATTACACGCGCCGGCGAAGGCGCCAAAGTTGTTCTTACAGGAGATATATATCAAATAGATCATCCTTACCTGGATTCACAATCAAATGGTCTTTCATATTTGATAGAACATTTTAAAGGACAAAAGCTGTACGCGCATGTGAATTTGGAAAAAGGTGAAAGAAGCGAACTCGCTGAACTGGCAAGCAACTTATTGTAAGTGTAATTGAAAATTAATAACGGAGAATTATAGTAAAAACAACTCCATAAATTGTTTTCAATATCAATGTTCAGTTTTCGGTGGAGTATAAATTCCAGCCTCTCTATAATTGTTCAGGTAAATAATAAAGGAATTTATCTTGAACACAAATTTTAACCCGCTTCCGTCTGTTCCTGAAATGGAACGCGCTTATAAACAAAGTGATTCATCATACAATGGAATTTTTTACC
>DAIEQP010000328.1 GCA_027347805.1 Ignavibacteria bacterium
ATTGGGTAATTATTGAAAAAGGTGGAGATGTAATTCCAAAAGTGGTTTCTGTTGATTTATCTCAAAGAGGGAAAAATTCCTTCGAAACGAATTACCCAAAAACATGTCCAGAGTGCGGTTCAAAATTATTTAAAAATGAAGAAGAAGTTGCAGTATATTGTGAGAATAGTGAATGTCCGGCCCAGGTTAAAGGTAGAATAATACATTTCGCATCTAGGGGAGCAATGGATATTGTAGGTTTGGGTGATGCGTTAATAAATCTATTTGTTGACCTTGGTTTGCTAAAATCCTGTGCAGATATTTATAATCTTCATGAGAAAAAAGCAGAGCTTGTTGAGATTGAGAGGCTTGGTGAAAAAAGTATTTCTAATTTACTGGCGGCAATTGAGGAAAGTAAGAAGCAGCCATTTGATAAAGTTTTGTTTGCAATTGGGATTAGATACATTGGTGCCGGTGCTGCAAAAAAAATTGTTGATCATTTCAAATCGATAGATAATTTGATTGATGCAACCGAAGAAGAAATTGAAAATATTCATGAAATTGGACCAAGCATTAGTGAAAGCCTGAAGCGATTTTTTTCAGATAAAAAAAATATCAGACTGATTGAAAGACTTAGAAGGAGTGGCCTGAATTTTACGCAAGAAAAACAGGATCTTGTTTCTGAAATTCTTAAGGGAAAAATATTTGTTCTTACAGGTACTCTGTCAACTATGTCTCGTGAAGAAGCTAAAGACAGAATTCTAAAACATGGCGGTGTTGTAACTTCATCTGTAAGTAAAAATACAAGTTATGTAGTTGTGGGAGAAAATCCCGGTTCTAAACTGGATAAAGCACAAAAATTGGGCCTTAGCATATTAACTGAACAGCAATTATTAGAGATGATTTAAAGATGCTGGAAGAATTTAGAAGGAAATGCGCTCATTTCTATATTAAAAGAAATCTTCTTAAGAAGGAAACTTCTCCGATTTCTTTTAACAAAATTGTTTCTTCTTCACAGGAAATATTAATTGTTATGCCGGAAGATGATGCTGATTATTCAAATTGTTTTGATATTATCCGTTATTTTCAAATTCATAAAAAAAATATTACACTTTTCATTTCAGAATTCAGATATAATTCGATTCCCGGGAAAGAAAAATTTTCCTTCATTTCTTTTCATCCTGACCAAGTAACTTGGTTTTTCCTTCCCAACAGCAATTTGAAGCAAAGAATAACCGGAAAATCATTCGATCTGGTCCTGGATCTAAATCGAAAAGAAAATACATTTTTCAGTGCCATATCTAATTTTGTAACGTCAAAAATCAGGCTGGGATTCAATAAAAACAGATCGGAAGGCTATTGTAATCTTCTTTTCAATTGTAAGCAGGATGATTCAGCCGCGGCGTATTTTAATTTACTGAATTATATTAGAATGTTTTAACTAATGAAGTTGGGTATATTTAGCTTAATTTGTAGATTACGAAAGAAAAAATAAAAGACTTATTTATGGGCGAAAATTTCAACTACGAACTAAAAAAGATTGGTGATATTGCAATCTTTAAACTGAGTGAAAAGCGATTCGATGCTTCAATTGCGGGATTTGTAAAAGGTGAGTTTACAATCCTTCTTCATACAGAAGATGTTAAAAAGCTAATTATCGATCTTTCTGAAGTTGAGTATTGCGATAGCTCTGGATTAAGTTCAATTCTTCTTGCATTCAGAATTTTACAATCTAATGAAGGGCAAATCCGTTTAGCTTCCCCAACTAAGAATGTAAAAACTCTCATCGAAATATCTCAGCTCGATCGTGTGCTTACTATCTGTAATACTGTGAATGAGGCCATCAAAGAATTAGAATCAATTTAACATTTGTTTATCGTGTTAAGCAAAGTTCCATCATTTAATAAATGTAATAAATATTATTTAGATGATAGGGTTTCGAATTAAGTTTGGGCTGCTATTATAATGATTAATAATGAAATTCTTAAACGAATCAAATTAGTTGTATTTGATCTTGACGGGACATTGATTAATGATCAAAATCAAATTACAGATGAAACCAAAGATAGAATATTTGAATTAGAGAAAATGGGGGTTCTATTTTCGATTGCTACAGGAAGGCTTATTTCTGCAGTTGTAGATTTTGCCGATCAATTAAATATAAACGTGCCTCTAATTACTCTTGACGGGTCTTTAATTCAAAGAAAACCAGGGGGGGGCAGTGTTTATGAAGCTCATCTGCCTTCCAAATATGTTAAACGTGCTTTAAAACTTGCCGATCAATATTTATTAAAATCGGCTTTATGCCACGATGCAGCAATTTATTTTAATGAAGAAAATGCCCTGTTCCCTCAGTTAATGGATAAGTTTGGGGCAAAATTCAAACCAGTTTTTTCTTATGAGAATTACTTGGAAAGAACTCTTGAAGTAATTCTCGTGGGTGATAATTCCTATGGAATAAAACATGCCGCTAGGAAAATGTCTTTTCCTTTTACGCTGGGAATTCACACCTCCTATTATAAATCCGAAAGTCAGGGTGGAAATTATTATTTGGAATTAAGAAAAATGGGGAGCAATAAAGGTAACGGACTTAAAAAACTCCTTTCTCACCTCAAAATTAAAATGAATCAAACTGCTGTGGTAGGTGATTGGTATAATGATAAATCATTATTTGAAAATGATTCGCTTAAAGTTGCCGTTGCCAATGCCGTTCCGGAATTAAAAAAAATGGCTGATATAGTTTTGACAAAGACTAATAATGAAGGGGGAGCTGCAGAATTCTTAAAAATGCTAATTGATGCTAAGAAAACCTGATGAAAAACTCTCTATTTACATCAAATCTTAGATACAATAAACAACTCCGATTTTTAATTGTCTGTCTGTTCACTTTGTTTACTCTTTTCTTATTCCCTTCAGGTGAATCTCTGGAATCTGATGTAACAATTGGATCGGTTTGGGTTCATGATGATTTAATTGCCTCGACATCGTTTGAAATTATGAAAGATCCTAAGGTTCTAGATGAGGAAACAAAACGGGTAATTAAAAATGTATTCCCCATTTTTTTGAGAGACTCATCAATTGTAAACATAATGCTTGATTCTCTAAAGCATTACAATTTGCTGCTCAATAAATCTCTGGCAAAGGAAATTAATAATACATTTCTTAGCAGAGAATCTTTTGATTCATTTGTTAAACTGAAAAAGGGAGAACTTGGTAAAATTCCTTTAACATCAATTCTTAAATTTTATGAAGATTTTATAAAAGAATTATATAAGCGGGGTGTAATTGATTTTTCACATGTAGACATCAAACGCGATACTATTGCTTTACGAAATGGTAGATATGAAATGCTTTCACCTAGAAGTTCATTTATTAATATAAATGATATTGGAAATTACTTTGTTTCCAAATTTAACCGGCTGAAGAATGAATCATTGCTGGAAGCATCTGAAGAGTACCTTATGCAGTTTATCAAATCAAACATTATTTATAGCAAAGGATTAACATCAGCTGCCATCAATAATGCAAAAGAAAAAATTCCGCAGAATGTCGGCATAGTTAACGAAAATGAAAGAATAATTGCAAAGCATGATAGAGTTACACCCGATGTTAAATTAAGAATAGATTCTTATAGAAAGGCAAAAGGAGAAGAAAGAGGATTATTAAGTAAGTTTACCCAGCTTGTTGGCAAAACTTTGCATTTATTGTTAATTCTTACTCCATTTGTAATTTATCTATTCCTGTTTAGGAAGAAAATTATTAATGATAATCTTTTGATACTGCTTATTAGCTGTATCATTATGTTTATTTCACTTCTTACATTTTTAATTAATCTATTGAATGTTTCTACGGCTGTGGAATATTTGATCTTGATTCCTGTTGCGTCAATGCTTTTAACAATAATCTTTGACTCCAGAATTGGATTTTATGGAACAGTGATAATTGCATTAATTGCCGGAGCTTTGAGAGCAAACGACTATGTTTTTGTTGTTACTAATATTGTTGCCGGAGGTTTGGCAGCTTATACAGTTCGTGATATTAAAAACAGAACACAGATATTCCGTTCATTCTTATATATCGTAATTGGTTATGTCTCAAGTATCGTTGCATTCGGGCTCGAAAGATTTGAAACTATTCCTTCCATGTTAAGTGCTACAGCGTATGCAACTGCTAATGCTTTAATAAGCCCCGTTTTAACATATGGGTTGATAATTTTTGTCGAAAAGATTTTTAATCTAACTACAGATTTAACTTTACTTGAATTAACCGATTTGAACCGGCCTTTGTTAAAAGAACTCGCAAAAAATGCACCTGGAACATTTAACCATTCAATAGCAATGGGAATGTTAGCTGAAACAACAGCGGAGGCAATTGGCGCTAACCCGGTTCTCGCTAAAGTCGGAGCTTATTATCATGATGTTGGCAAAACATTTCATCCGGAAGGATTTGTTGAAAATCAAATTGATACTCATAACATTCATGAAAATTTATCACCTGAAGAAAGTGTTGAACTGATTCGGGAACATGTTCAAAAGGGAATTGAACTGGCTGCCGCTCATAAACTTCCAAAAGAAGTTTTAGATTTTATACCTATGCATCATGGTACAATGGTAATATCTTTCTTTTACGATAAAGCTAGAAATCTTTATGGAGAAAAAAATATTGACCTGGCAGAATTCCGATATTTAGGGCCCAAACCGAACTCAAAAGAAACCGCAATTGTTATGCTTGCTGATTCATGCGAATCTGCAATTAGATCTGTATCAGATGCCGATGTTCAGACAATTGAAAATCTTATCAATAATTTAATTAATAACAGAATTGAAGATGGTCAGCTTGATGAAGCTCCCCTTACATTTAGTGATATTAAGAAAATCAAGGAATCGTTCCTGAGTATTCTTGTCGGACATCAGCATAGAAGAATTCGATACCCAAAACAAGATGAACTTGAATCCAAAAGTGAAAATTAAATCTGATGGAACAATTCATTAAAGAATTTATTTCAATTCTCAGATATGAAAAAAATCTTTCCGATAATACTGCCTTATCTTATCAAAGCGATCTGAGTAAACTGATTGAATTTTTAGTGAGTAAAGATATTACCGATTTCAATGAAGTGACTCACAAAAATCTTACCGAGTTTTTTCAATTTCAGAGAGAAAGCAATTTCTCGAGTACTACTACAGCAAGATATATGACTTCATTTAAAAAATTCTTTTCTTATCTTGAAGCAAATAATTATATAGAAAAAAATCCAACGATTACTCTTGGTAAAGTTAAACTATCTAGAAAATTACCTGAAATTCTTACTCTCGCTGAAATAGAAAAAATATTGGAATGCCCGGATGTTTCAGATATTGGAGGGCTTAGAGATAAAGCTATCCTCGAATTGTTTTATTCTTCCGGGTTAAGAGTAAGCGAACTCATCAACTTAAAACAAAACGATCTATACTTTGATGATGAGATAATAAGAGTATTGGGAAAAGGTTCAAAGGAAAGATTGGTCCCAATCGGAACTAGTGCAATTAAGTGGATCAAGGAATATTTGCACCTGGCAAGACCTTTTTTAGAAAATAAAATGAAAAGCCAGAATTTTGTCTTTCTTAATAAAAGAGGGACTAAACTCAGCAGAATGTGGATATGGAAAATTGTTGATAAATATGCAAAGGATGCCGGTATAACCAAAGAAATTCATCCTCATATATTCCGACATTCTTTTGCAACACATTTGCTTGAAGGGGGAGCAGATTTAAGAGCAGTGCAGGAAATGCTTGGTCATGCCGATATTTCTACTACCCAAATTTACACCCATGTTGATAGGCAATATATAAAACAAGTGCATCGTGAACATCATCCTCGCGGATGAGCGGAATCTTGAATATGCTGATTAGAAAAATCTTTTGCCTCCTGTTTATAATTGTTTTGCAATCATGTTATCAAAAAGAAATTAATAAAGGAAAAGAAAATCCCTTTTCGATTTCACTTGGCAGTTTTAAAACATATGAAAAAGCATTTCAATTTAAATCGAGATTGGATACTGTTGTTAGAGCAAACCTAAGACTCGAATATGTTAGCAAGAAGAATTACAAATTATTATATGGCAAATTTCATAATTCTCTATCGGCTGGCGAAAAAGCATATGAATTGTATTGCGATACTTTGATTAATGATTATGATATTACACGAAACGGGATTAAAGTTTTAGATGAATTTATAAATGTTCCATTTATTGGAAATTTTTTAGGAAAGCCGAGCCTTTATACATATAATATAAAAAATAAAAATACTGAATTGCTCTGGAGCCAAAAGGATGGAAAGGTAATCTCTTTAAATCTATCTGAAGCTGCAGATCATGCATTTTTTTCTACAGCTGCTTCAGCAGGTCAATTTGGAGGACTTCCTTTTATAAAGAATGTAAATCTTTTTCTACTCCACCGAATCGAAGATAACATTGATCAGATTGATGAACTTGGTGATGGCTACCAGTTTTATACATACTGGAATGCACCGGATTCCTTTTATGTTAATATTTCATTTTCCGATTCTAATAATCCAAGAATAATCTACCAGCGGATTCAGAGTTATGATTTGCAGGGTAAAAGAAAAAGCAGTTCTGAAAGATCATTTGATATAATAAAACAAGGATTCCCTGTCGCCCCATCAAGAAAACCTCAATTAACTTCACCAAATCTGAATTGTCAGTTGAGAATTGTTCATAATAACGATCAATCAATTTTCTACTTGAAAAATTTTCTTGATAAATCTGAAATATTGATTTCCTCAATCAATGAAAAAATAAAGGACATTCGATGGTCATCCGATGGGAATTACTTTTTTATAGTTTCCGAATTTAAGGTTAGAATAAGCAAAAGGATTTATGAATCCCGGAATCATATATTTATAATTGACGCTGCCAACAAAAAAGTCAAGAAAATACTTGAAGGAAATCGATTTGAAAATTTATTAGTTCGGGGAAAGTTAGTATTTTTTGATGAACTCTTTAATGGAACGAAGAGAATCGTAATTTACGACTATGTAAACAGAAAGCATTTTGACTATATTGAACTGCCGGGTGGCTGCGGGCTTAACACCTTAAATGGAAATTAAATGAAAATATATTTACGCGTACTTTCTTATATAAAACCTTTCAAAAAGCATTTGGCTGCATCTATTTTATTTACAATTCTTTTTTCGGTCTTAAATGGAGCATCAATAACACTTACAATGCCTTTGTTGGACACATTATTTGGCCAGTCTCCGGTCCTAAATCCAACTCAGGGAATCCAGCAAACAGTTAATACCCCAGTTACAGGATGGATGAATCACATAATTGAAAGTATTTCTTCAGCGTTTAAAGCTATCGTTTTTTCGGGAAGTCAAAATGAAATACTTGTAAAAATATGTGTTTTATTATTTGCTACTTTTTTCCTCAAGAATTTAGTCGGGTATCTGCAATCATATTTTCTTGCATTTGTAGAGCAAGGAATGATACGCGATTTAAGAAACGAGGCTTATTTTCATCTGCATAGATTGCCGATGAGTTATTTCAAAAATGAAAAGACGGGGAATTTAATTTCAAGGGTTACTAATGACGTTTATGTAGTCCAGACAAGTGTCTCCGCTGTATTTTTGAATTTAGTAAGAGAACCATTTTCAATTCTTGTATTTATGATAATTGCATTGTCGATCAGCTGGAAGCTAACTTTGATTTCATTTCTGGTAATACCTTCATCCGCTGGAATTATCGGCTGGATTGGCTTGGTATTACGTAGAAAGACCGCGACCCTGCAGGAAAAAATGAGTGAAATTACAACAACGCTTCATGAGACAATTACAGGAGTGAAAATTGTAAAAGCATTTGGAATGGAACAGCATGAAAACAAAAAATTTGCTGCTCAAACGCAGGGTTTCTTTAAAACAATTCTCAGCATAAACAGAATTAGTAATGCATCGCCTCATATAACTGAAGTGTTAAGTGTAATTGTTGGCGCTATCATGATTTATATTGGCGGCAAAATGGTTTTGATCGATAAATCACTAAATGCAAGTGAATTCGTAACATTTTTACTCGCTATATTCCAAATGATGCCGCCTATAAAAGAATTAAGTAGTGTAAATAATAGAATTCAGCAATCAACGGCAGCAGCTGAAAGAGTTTTTGAAATTTTGGATACACAACCCAGAATCAGAAATATTGAAAATCCGGTTTCGAAAGGTGAATTTGTTTCCTCAATTAAAATTGAAAATGTCTCCTTTCACTATGATGATTCCGATGAGTTGATTTTAGATTCGTTAAACATTGAAGTTGAAAAAGGTAAAGTATTGGCAATTGTTGGCAGCAGCGGGGCAGGGAAAACAACTCTCGTTGATCTTATTCCGAGGTTTTATGACCCAACGAGTGGAAAGATATTATTGGATGATATCGACCTCAAAGAAATCAGAATTGAAGACCTTCGCAGATTAATGGGAATCGTTACACAGGAAACAATTTTATTTAATGAATCGGTTAGAAGTAATATCTCTTATGGAATAGAAGACTGTACAGATGAGAAAATTTATGCTGCTGCAAAGGCTGCCAATGCGCATAGTTTTATTTTGGATCTGCCGAATGGTTATGATACAATAATCGGCGAAAAGGGAACAAAACTATCGGGAGGTCAGCGCCAGCGCCTTTCAATTGCACGAGCGATATTAAAAAATCCGCCTATCATGATTCTTGATGAAGCAACCTCAGCGCTTGATAATGAATCTGAAGTACTTGTTCAGGAAGCGATTGAACGGCTTATGACTGAGCGAACCACTTTTGTTATTGCACATAGACTAAGCACAATTAGAAATGCCAATAGAATTATAGTTTTGGATAAAGGTAAAATTGTCCAGGACGGCAAACATGAAGAACTTTTGAAAGATGAAAATGGAATTTATAAGAAATTATATGAACTTCAGTTTCGTGATTAAACCGATATAGATTTTATGAATGAACAAATTAAATTATCCGCAATTGTTATAGCAAAGAATGAAGAAAAAAATCTTCAACTATGTCTTCTGAGCATGTCAAAAGTAATAGATGACATAGTCGTTTTAATAGATTCCTCAACTACAGATAACTCATTTGGCACCGCTTCTTCCTTTGCAAATGTAAATTGTGAGGTAGTAAAATGGCAGGGTTTTGCTAAAACTAAAAGCTATGCAGTTTCGAAAACAAAGCATGATTGGATATTTTGGGTAGACGCCGATGAAGAATTAACAGAGGAATTGGTAGATGAATTATTTCAATTCAAATCTAGCAATCCTCAATTTGATTGCTATGATGTTGCTCGTCGTGCCTTTTTTCTTGGTAAATGGATAAAACACAGCGGTTGGTACCCCGCAAGAATAAAAAGACTCTTTAATAAGCAAAAAGTTTTCTTTGATACAAAAGAAGTTCATGAAGGTTTAATAGTAAATGGACCGATTGGACATCTAGCAAATGATCTTAATCATTATACCGATCCTAATATTGAGCATTATTTCGAGAAATATAATATTTACACTTCACTGGCTGCAAAAGATTTGAGCCGGCGTGGTAAAATTGCTTCAAAAGTTGACATACTATTTCGTCCTGTTTTTCTTTTTCTGAAAATGTATATTTTCCGTTTAGGTTTTCTAGACGGACTTCATGGATTTATTCTGGCGATGTTCTCATCTTCATATGTTTTTACAAAATATGCAAAACTATGGGAGCTGAGTAATAAAAAATGAAAATTGGTCTTTTTCCAAATACTTCAAAAGGAGATGTGGCTCAAGTAGTTGACCAGATCTTATCTTATATCAAAAAAAATAAACTCGAGTACGTCCTGAGTGATAATCTGCTGCCTCTCAAGAATCAGCTATATCAACTAGATGATAAAACAGAATTTTTTAGCGCAGACGAAATTGGAACACGTTGTGATATGATTGTTTCAATTGGTGGTGATGGTTCGATGCTTCACACTGCTTATATGATGCGTAATTCGTCTACTCCAATTCTCGGCGTGAATTTTGGCAAACTTGGATTTCTGGCAGAATTTGATTTACCCGGTATTGAAGATTTTTTTAAGGGGCTTGAGCAGAATAATTATTTTGTAGAAGATAGAATTGCGCTTACCGGGACGTGCATTAATTCATCAGAAGAACTTTATGCAGTTAATGACTTAGTTATTGATAAAGGTCCATGGACAAAAATGATTGAGTTAACGATCTTAATTGAAGATGTTTATGTAACTACATTTTCTGCAGATGGTATAATCATTGCAACACCAACCGGTTCAACGGGTTATTCGCTTTCAACAGGCGGTCCAATTGTAAGTCCAGGTGCAGATGTTATTACTCTTAGTCCTATTGCGCCACATACTCTTACTATGAGCCCGCTGGTTGT
>DAIEQP010000333.1 GCA_027347805.1 Ignavibacteria bacterium
TCCTTCCTAACTTTTTCAAGAATTCTGATTGTATCTGTTACTCGTTTTACCACCCTGAAATTTGATGTGTGAACTAAAACTTTTTATCCGTTTGGAGCAATATGATTTCTAAAGGCAGTGCTCTCTTGAGGCTTATATACTTCAGTATCAATAAAGTTGTAAATAACCTCAATATCTTTTTGAATGTTATAATTTGTAAGAGTTTTTTCCTTTAAGAATCTCGATACTGCAGTTACTCCATCGCTTTCTTCTATACTGAATTTTACTAACGGCATAAATGAAGGCTCAAGTCCAACAAGAGTAATATCGGTGCCATGAAGTGTAGTAATAAATTTTATATTTTTATTCACTTTACGAATTACCTGTTTTGCAAGATATGCACTTACAGCGTGGGGGATTGCATAATGAACATGCATCAGGTCCAGGTTCTCGTATTCAATCACTTCTATCATTTTACTTGTTAGGGCTAATGTGTACAATGGATTATCAAACAAAGGATAAGTACTCATCTCAACTTCATGGAAAAAAACATTTTCTACAAAGCGGTTTAACCTGCGGGGAATTTCGTAACTGACAAAATGAACTTCGTGACCAAGTTTTGCTAATGCAAGTCCCAATTCCGTAGCAACAACGCCGCTACCACCATAGGTGGGGTAGCATGTAATTCCGATTTTCATATTAACTCGTAGTTGATGTTTTCAAAATAAGTTTTATTTTACTCAACAATAATAAGCTTTACTTGAGTTCAATTCATATTATATTATTATGAAATTTCTTTTAATAGGCCATTCAATAATAGATCATATTGAGAAATATGAAGAGAAAAACTTGAAGCCAGGCGGAATATATTATTCTGCTTTAGGAATGTCGGCATGCAGTAATAAAAAAGATACAATTCATTTGCTTACAGGCTACAATGATGTTGCCAAAAATATTTTTTCTCCCGTTTATACTCGTATGGATTTATCACTTTGCACTTTGCTGGAATCAATGCCTGAAGTAATTCTGAAGGTGTCAAACGCTGGTGAAAGAGAAGAAGTTTATAGGAATATTTCGCCGCAGTTGGATTTAAGCTCTCTCAAAAATTTTAATCTCCCAGACGGAATCTTAATAAATATGATTACAGGATACGATATTACACCCAATAATCTAAAATGGATTCGTTCATTATATAATTGTCCAATTTACTTTGATGTGCATACTTTATCCCGTGGTTTAGATAATAAAATGAAAAGAAAATTCAGGCTGATACCGCAAATTAGTGAGTGGCTTTCCAATGTTGATATATTGCAGTGTAACGAAAGTGAATTAAAAACAATAACTGCAATAGAACCATTAGAAAAAGCAGCTGAATTTATTTTTTCATATGGCGTAAAGATTTTAATCATTACAAAAGCCGAAAAGGGCGTAGAAGCATTTTCATTAGAAAATAATTCTGTTAGTATATTTATAATTCCACCCGTCGAAATTGAAACAAAAAATAAAATCGGGTGCGGAGATATTTTTGGGGCGGTTTTCTTTTATAATTATATTTCAACGCAAAATGTTTTTCTATCTCTTAATAAGGCAAATAAAGCAGGTGCAATTGCGGCATCAATTGAAAATTTATCAGAACACTTTGATTTAGTACTGGAATGATTACTTCTGAAATTATAAAAACAAGAATTTTGATTATCGGTTCAAATGGAATGCTGGGCCAGCGGTTAGTTCAATATTTCTCTCAGCAAGAAAATATTGAATTGCTTTGTGCTTCAGTTGAAGAAAAATCTTTTATACCTGCTGTAGAATACAAATCGATAAATATTGCTGTAAAGCAGGAAGTTAAAGAATTGGTCCTAGGATTTTTCCCTGATTTCGTTATAAATACAGCGGCTTATACAAATGTAGATAAAGCCGAATCCGAGAAAGAACTTGCCTGGAAAATAAATGTAATTGGTGTTGAAAATATTGCCTTATATTGCTGGACAATAGATGCTCACCTCATTCATATTTCTTCAGATTATATATTTGACGGGAAAACTGGACCTTATTCTGAAAACGATAAACCAAACCCGATTGGGTATTACGGAAGATCGAAACTAGCTGCTGAGAATTCCTTGCGTTCAAGCGGTGTTCGTTATACAATTATTAGGACAAATGTTTTATATGGTCCTTCAAAGTATGGCCGGCCAGATTTTGTGAAGTGGGTTGTTACTTCACTGCAGAATAAGCAGGAAATAAGAATTGTAACCGACCAAATAAATAATCCCACTTATATTGATGACCTTGTCTTAGGAATTAATAATATTATAAAGTATAAAAAAGAGGGGATATACAATCTTGCCGGTAAAGAATTAATTAACCGTTATGATTTTACAATTCGAATTGCAAAGTATTTTAATCTGGATGAAAAACTAATTAAACCAATTTTAACAAAAGAATTAAATCAGCCGGCTCCTCGTCCTCTTAACTCAGGTCTGATAAATCTAAAAGCAGAAACCGAACTTGATTATAAACCTTTAGCTATTGTCAATACATTTAAATTAATAAATGATGAGTTATCAATCTCAAGTTAATTGTATATTAAGTTCATCATATTATTTATTGTTTATTTTCATTATTCTTCAGCGGTAAAATCAGGGGGCTCCATGAGAGCAATCAGAGTTTTCTTCCTTGTGATTAGTTGCGCTATTCAGGTTTTCCCCCAATACGCAAACTTTAATTTAAACAGCTACAAAAATTATTTGACTGCTCATTCCGATATGAGCACTCAACAGCTGCTAAATCTTTTTGACGCCGGGAAATTCAAATCGAAAATCAGCAGCAAAGTCGATGATGCAAAGTTTCTCGATTCAATTTTTATTAAATATAAAATCACAGATGATGAAAAAGGTTTATTGTACAGAAATGGATTTGTTGTGACTGAACGTATTAAAAATTATGATATGGTGGCTTCATTCGGTGATGTGTGGCGAAAAGATTTACCTGTATTCATTTCAACTGATGCAATCCTGAATGCCTTCCATCTTTCATATGATTACATACTGAAAGAAACAGAAGTGAAATATTTAATACCAAAACTGAAGGAAATACTTGTTAATCTTACATCAAATTTGAACTTGCTTGAAGAGAAATATAAAGCTGATCCTGCAATTTTGGTTTCCCTCAGGGACCTTGACTTATATTTAACCGTCCCAAGATATTTGCTGGGAAATACCGTTCAGCCTGCATTTCCTGAAAACAAAGAGCTACTTAATCACATACTAAAAAATATATCTGCTCTTACTTTAGTTGAAGAACCATTGTTCAGCTCATTAAATAGAAAAATTGATTATAGCCAGTTTAAACCTAGAGGGCATTATACAGATAGTAATTATCCTCAACTTGCAAATTATTTTAAAGCTATGATCTGGTTTGGCAGAATAGAATTATATCTTAAATATCCTGTCGAAGATGGATCTTTGCCAAATAATCTAGAAGATGAAAGAAGGCAAATCTTAATTTCTTCGCTTCTGAGTGAGTTAATTAAAATTTCTCAGCAGCTGGGTGGGTATGAAGAATTTGAAAAAATCATTTCTTCATTTGTAGGAGAACAGGATAATGTTACGCTTAATCAGCTAAACGAATTACTCTCATCTGTTAATGTGCAAAGCTCAAGATTCTTCTTAAGCGATACTAATCTTAAAATGTTCCAGGATTCACTTTCTGCAAAACCTTATGCTGATCAAAAAATACTATCACAAGTTCTAAAAAGTGATCCTTCTAAACCAGAACAGATAAAACCCGCTTCTGCATTTCTGTTATTTGGTCAAAGATTTGTTGTAGATTCTTACATAACAAGTAATGTTGTTTATGATAGAATACTTTATAACAACCGCAAGATTGCAAGAATGCTTCCTTCTGGACTGGATATTATATTTGCTCTTGGAAATTCTTCTGCAGCGCAATTATTAAAAAGTGATCTTGATAAATATAATTATTCCACCAATCTCTCTTCTCTCCGATACCTTATTAATTCGTACGGTAAAGATTTTTGGAACTTATCAATTTATAATTCCTGGTTAAATGGAATCAGATCACTGAATCCTCAAATGGATAGGGCAAAATTACCTGAGTTTATGCAGACCGCAGCTTACTGGCAGCAAAAGATTAATACACAACTTGCATCATGGACTCAATTACGTCATGATAATCTTTTATATGCAAAACAATCTTATTCGGGTGTGATTACCTGTTCAAATCCTTTCGGATATGTTGAGCCGATTCCTGAATTCTATTCGGCAATAAAAGATCTTGTTCGTAATGCACAAACAAAATTTTCAGGACTATCAATCGACATGACAGTTCAAAAAAATTTCTTTAATGGTTTTTATAATACCATAGATACTCTTGAATCCATTGCAAAAAAAGAATTAGCCGCAATGACTTTAACGGAATCAGAAAAAAACTTTTTATGTTCTGTATATTCTGATAAATCCGTTGGCTGCGGTGAAAAAATAATATACGGATGGTATGGAACAAGATTAATTTATGATGGTTATAAAACTTCAAAAAGTTTGGATGGGAATTTGATTGTTGTTGATGTTCACACATCTCCTTCTGATGAAAACGGTGCAATGGTTGGATGGGTGAAGCATTCTGGAACGGGAAATATGGATATGTGTTTAGTAGTTGCAAATTTAACTGGTTTAGGAAATGTGGCTTTTATTGGTCCGGTTTTGAGTTATCATGAATATATAACTTCAAATTTTTTACGCCTGACTGATGAGGAATGGAGAAGCAAATACCTGAGTATATCAGCAAGACCTGATTGGACTAATATATATCTTGCAGATGCAGAAGGTAAAGCACGTAGCCAAGGAAGTACACTTATAACTGATGTGAAGCAAAATTCTGTTTCTGAAATAATTCCGTCTGAATACAAAATTACAGCTTCAAATTATCCTAATCCTTTCAATCCGGAAACTTTAATTCAATTTGATATTCCTCCTAAATATTCTGGGGAGTTGATAAAGTTGAACATTTATGATGTGCAGGGTAAGCAAATTAGAAGCTTGGTTAATGAAAAACTTCAATCGGGAAATTATATTATCAAGTGGGAAGGGAGGAATGATTTTGGAAATCAAGTATCAAGCGGAGTATACTTTTATCAAATTAGTGTAAACGGCCAAAGTGTAGCAGGAAAAATGAATTTAATAAAATGATTCGGGTAAGTTTTTAAGTTTGTTTTCAAAACTAAAAATGCAAATTACATCTGCCCTTATTTAAGAAAAGATAAACGCGTAAATGAGATTGATGTGCTAAATGTTGATGTATCATGATTTATTATTTACTTTAATCATAATGATAATTATTAAATATAATTTGAGTGAAAAATGTCTTCAGAAAAATTTGACCTTTTTTTAATATTACTTAGACTGAAGTCTTACTTGATTAGTTTGATGGATGATACTGTATCAAATTACCAGGGATTTGAATACACACATGAATATTTGGATAGGAAATTTCCTGAGAGAAAAGAAGAAATTCTGGATTTACTTATTTCGAATAAAATTGAGTCGGATGCGCAAATTGCATTTGATGAGAAAATCCATCACAAATTCAAAGAGATTATCCAGGATAAAGAAAACCAAGTTGATCTTGGCAAAATTCTTGAAAAAAATAAAATTGTTTCACTTGATAATTCAATTAGAGAAAGCAGGATAGAATCATTCAGATCTCAAAGAGATGGATTATTGAAAGAGATAATTACAATTTTGTTTCAAATGGCTAATGCGTGGACACAAAGAACAGAGCTTGAAAATAAAATTCAAGATTATTCACTTTTAAGTGAAGAAGAAGTATTACGCCCGGAAGAAAAACAAAAACTTGATGAACTGGATGAAAACACTTCATTTTCCTACAACTCAATTTCGGAGTTGACACAGCACTATTTATATCAGCTTATAGAATATTATTTTAGGTATGGTGGCGATCTGCCCCTATTAGAATTTATTGATAGTCTTGATGCTTTCAAAAAGACAGTTTACAAAAAATACTTTAATCTAATTAGAAATAGCGGGCTGGATCCTAATTTGCTTAAATAAATATTTATTAAATATTTTAAAACAAAAAACCCCGTTTAACCGGGGTTCTTTGTTTTTATTCAATAACTCATTAATTAGCTTTTTCCATTACCTTAGCCTTAATTTCAGTCCTTCTATTTAATGCTCTTCCTTTTGCAGTCTTATTATCAGAAATTGGTTTACTTTCTCCGAAGAATTCGACAGAAATTTTATCTGCACTTAATCCTTTTTTAACAAGATATTCTTTAACAATATTAGCTCTCTTTTCAGAAAGTTTCATGTTGTAATTATCACTGCCAATTGCATCAGCATGTCCTGCAACTGTAATCTTTGGATCAGTTAACTGGCTAAGAGTTGTGTAGGTGCTATCTAAGCTCTTCTTTTCTTTTTTGGTGAACTTATGCAAGTTAAATCCGAAGTGAACATTTTTATAATTATATTCTTTTTCAACAAATGCTGGTGGAACATCATCACTAGCGTCAAGTGGATTTGTTCCTCTGTTTACTTCAATACCGTCTCCAATTGTTCCGCCATCTGTATCAACTTTCAATGGATCGGTTTTGTATTTCAAAACTTCATCGCCGTCTTTCAATCCATCGCCATCTGTATCTGTTTTTAATGGATCAGTTTTATATTTTATTACTTCATCACCGTCTTTCAATCCATCACCATCTGTGTCTGTATTTAAAGGATCAGTCTTAAATTTCAGAACTTCTTCAGAATCTGTTAAACCATCACCATCTGTATCGGCTTTAAGAGGATTAGTTTTGAATTTTAAAAGTTCTTCGCCATCATTCAAACCATCAGCGTCTGTATCAGCTTTGCGAGGATCGGTTGTATATTGTTTTACTTCAATTCCGTCATTTAATCCGTCACCATCTGTATCAGCATTATTTGGATCTGTGCCAAGGGAGAGTTCTTCGCCTCTGTTCAATCCATCATGATCCTTGTCAGTATTCAGACTTTCATTTGATAGTGATAATCCAACACCAATATTAACATAACCGTCATTTGTTCCTTTGATGCTGTAATAATTCAAATTATCTGTAAATGTGAATGCATAGCCGGCACTGACATCAAGTGCAACTTCATCCGATAATTTTATTTCAGTTCCAATTCCGAATGGAATTGAACCAGTGATACCGCTTTCACTTACTGACAGTACTGATGCAGCCAATGGCTTTTCTGTAACATTGTAGCTGAGTAATCCTAACCCGGCATATAAATATGGATTCCAATTTTCTAATTCCCATGGTGTATATAATAATCTTGCATCAATCGGAATTATTGTTGATGAGTATTTGGACCCTGGTTTGTAGTAAGTACCTCCGTCGCCACTGTATTTCCCTATGCCTAATCCAAACTCAGTCTGGAAATTTTTTGATAACTCATAACGGAAAAATCCTCTTACCAAAAAAGATGAAAGTGATAATCCATTATCATCTTCAAATTCTGTTGTAGGCATTAAGCCATTAATCTGAAGACCACCTTTATAGCCAAAATCTTTCAAAGTAGACTGGCCAAAAGTGCTCATAGATGCAATCAGTGCAATGAAGAAGAGTAAATACAACTTGTTAATCTGTTTCATGTTTTCTCCTGTTTTTATAAAAAAGTCTCAAGCCTTATTAATGATTTCGAAAATTACTGGGTTATTCGAAATTTTTTCGCCAGCTTCGCATTAAAAATCCAGTTATAATTAAAGCGATACCAATTACTGCTACCTTTATATATTGATCTGTGTAAAAATAATAACCTCCGATTGCAACTGGTATGCTCTGCATCTCAACCGTAGTTAATCCTTCCCCATGTGCAATTTCCACCTTGTAACTTATATGCAAAAGAGAATAAGCAAGTAAAACAGAACCTTGTAGAAAACAAACAACATCAACAACGGCAAAAAGGATATTTAATAGCAGTTTTTTCATGTTATTCTCGTTTTGTTAGCGTACCCCGAAGAGGAATCGAACCTCCGACCAACGGTTTAGGAAACCGCTGCTCTATCCACTGAGCTACCGGGGCAAATATTGATACGCAAAATTAGGTTCAAAAAATGGTTAATTCAATTTTAATAATATATTTGTGAATAAAATCACCGGTATTTCGCGATAAATTAGTAACCACTTTAGTAACCACTTTTCGATAGCCAGTCCGATTTCAATTTGAGCAAATGAAGGAGTAAAAAATGATACTCTCAAAGCGTTCAAATGGTGTTTATTATGTTATTTATAGCCAGGAAAATGGAAAAAGAACCAGAATTTCAACAAAAACTAAATTGAAAGTAGAAGCGTTGAAATTTCTATCTCAGTTTGAAAGAGAATT
>DAIEQP010000390.1 GCA_027347805.1 Ignavibacteria bacterium
AGCCGACCCGAATGAAATTTGTTTTTTGTAAACAATCTGGGAAATGGTGACGGCACTATCTTTTTTTGCTTCCTCGTCAGCGAGTTTCTGAAGATAGTCAAGCTTCATCACATTAAACATTCGAACAAGTGTGGGATTTAAAATTCTAGTGTTTGGCGAAAAATCTTTTTTAAGATATAAAATGCCCTGAAAACTATTTCTCATTTGCTCGTTGTTCCCTTTAGCAAAAAAAGAAACCGCTCTCATCATGTGCAAATTTATTTTTAGTGAGTCCTGTAATTGCGGTTCATTCAACAAATCCGAACTCAATTGAATTACTTTATCATACTCAAAATTTTCATAAAGATTTCTAACTTGATCGTACTTTGATTCCTGAGCAAATGATTTTGATGCAATCATTGCAATCAATATAACCCAAATTAACATCGAACTATGTTTAGCTTTTTTCAATTTCATAATTAATTGGATTTAAATCTGAATCTAAGATTTAATCGATCACCTTTTTTCACATTGATTACCGTATCAATATCCTGGTATCCTTCGTGACGCAGAGAAACACGTATTACATCGGGAACAACTTTTAATTCTCTCAAGGGTGTTTCTCCTTTATATGAAGAATTAAAATAAACTTTTCCCCATGGATTTGAATTAACATCTATATACGCAACAAGTGAGTTCAAGTTAATATAAAGCTTGGTAGTTTCTTTCCCCTTTATTGTGAATGTTGTGTCATAAACAGGGTAATTGGGATTAGTCAACTTAAGAGTATAATCGCCCTCCTGAAGCATAATTGGTTTTTGAACTGGTTCGGTTTCTAACAGTTCACCATTTATAAAAATTTTAGTTCCTTCATTACTCTGAACATCAAACCATCCGTATGCAGGCGGTTTTGAAACAGTTGATTGATCAGGATTGTTTTGCTGTGTTTTAATCTGCTCAGGCTGTTGGTTATTTAACGGCTTTTGTTGTGAGGCTGTGTCAATAAGCGGTTTCGTCAAATTGTTCTGGTTAACCTGCTCGGGTGCTATTGCTGTGTCTTTTTTTACATTTTCAGTTTGAGGATTAGCTTGAGTTTGATTATTCAGCAATGGCGTTTCGCGGAATGCTTTAACGATATACAAGCCAAAACTTATAACAATAGCCGTTGCAACTATTGCAAAAGCAATTGGCCATAATTTTCTTTTACCGTTCCTGTCATCATAATTCAAAACCAAAGTCGGTTGATCAACAGAAACACCAAGATCGTTCAATGCTTCAAGAGCAGTAGTATATCTATCTTTTGAATTTTTCTTGAGTAATCGGATAAGAACAGATTTAAGTTCCTGTCCAATGTTTGATAATTCTTTTGCTAATTCATCTTCGTCAAACACCATTATTTCATTAAGTGTAAGACTAACATTTTCTTTTAAGAAAGGATTTTTACCTGTAAACAATTCATAAATTACAACGCCGGCAGAAAACAGATCGCTTTGTGCATTCAGCTTTGCACCACGAACCTGTTCCGGACTCATATAACTTGGCGTACCAACTATCGAATAAGGATTTGTAACAAAATTATCTTCCGCTGATAGCGCCAATCCAAAATCACCAATTTTAAGATTCAGGTTTGCATCGATAAAAATATTTTCAGGCTTGATGTCCCGATGAATAATCTGGTTCTGGTGCGCAAAATACAAACCCTTTAGAAGCTGTACTGACAGGTTATATTTTTGTTCTTCAGTCAGTTCATTTTTCTTTAATAAATTTCTGAGCGAAGAGCCTTCGATATATTCAAAAGAAATGTAGAAATATTCTTTGAACATCCCGAAGTCTAAAACTTTTATAATATGCTGACTATCTAATCTAGCAAGTATTTTAGCTTCTCGTTTAAAGCGTTCAACAAGAGTTGAATCGGAAATTTTTTGTGTGTTTAATACTTTAAGAATTATTTTTTTACTGAGATAAATATGATTGGCGAGAAAAACCGCTGCGTGTTCGTCTTTTTTCAGTACTTCAATAATCTGAAATTTCTCAAAAAGTATTTCGGTGCTCAGACCATTCATCATTGAATTCCGAGCTCCTTCAATTTTAGCTGAATCCAGCGAACAGAAACATCTAAAGATTTTGCTGTAAGAGTTCTGTTTCCATTAAACTGTTCTAATCTTTTTTTAAGAAGAAGAACTTCAAACTCTCCGAGTGTTCCGTTAAAATTTTCAAGACTTTTTTCTTCTTCTAAAATTATATGATCAACATAAATTTTATTTGAATCACACAAAATTAAAGCGCGCTGCATAACATTAATTAACTGGCGTACATTTCCGGGCCAATAATGAGCTTCCAATTTCTTTATTGCGGCTGTATCAATAGGAATATCTTTACCAGAAATTTTTCTAACAAAGTGAGCCGCAAGAATTGGAATATCGTCTCTTCTTTCTCTTAGGGGAGGCATTTTTATCGGAAAAACATTCAGCCTGTAATAAAGATCTTCTCTGAATTCACCGCTTTTAACTAAGTGTTGAAGATCTTTATTTGTAGCAGCAATCATTCTAACATCAATTTTCTTTACCTTAACATCGCCCAGGCGAATTATTTCCCTGTTCTCCAGAACACGCAACATTTTTGCCTGCAATGCTTGTGAAATATCAGCTATTTCATCAAGGAAAAAAGTACCGTTGTCTGCCGCCTCAAGCAATCCCTGTTTATCAACATTTGCGCCTGTAAATGCACCCCGTTTATATCCAAACAATTCGCTTTCCAAAAGACTGTCCGGAATTGAACCGCAAAACTGTGCTAGAAATGGTTTTTCTTTTCTTTTACTAAGCGCATGAATTGCTTTTGCGACAACCTCTTTTCCTGTTCCGCTCTCGCCTGTAATTAAAACAGTTGCGTCTGTTTGCGCAACTTTATGAATCAACTGAGCAAGGTTACGAATTACAGGACTGTATCCTATCATTTCAGGAACTTCTTCCGTTGATTGTAATCTGTTAAGAAGAATTTGATTTTCTTTTTCCAATTCTTCCATTTTTAAGATTCTATCAAGCGCCAAGGAAACAAGGTTGGAGAAGAAGCTTAAGAATAGAAGATTCTCTTCAGTAAATTCTCTTCTATCAAGCTGGCTATCTGCAACAATTACTCCCCAAACTTTTTGATCGCGGACTATAGGAACGCCTATAACAGATTTAATACGATGAATTTGCACGCTCTCAAACTGTGAGAGATTGGGATCGCTCATTACATCATGATAAAGAAGCGGCTTTTTTTCCTTGATTACTTTTTGCAAAATTCCAGACGAAAATTGATGAAGATCGGTTATACTTTCGTTTGAAATTCTTCTTGCAGAGATAATAGCAAAAGTATCTGTTAAGTCATCATATTTTACAAACAACCCGCGTTCAGCATTGATTACTTTAATAACTATGTCAATTGCGTCTTCAATTAAACTTTCCTGTCCGCTTGCTGTATTAAGAACCTGAGTAAATTCATAAAGAGATTCAAACTCGCTTCTTGACAAGTTTTTAATGTGATTAATATTTTCTACTAAAAAATTTGTCATCTTATTTATCTTATCATTGAATTATAAAACTAGCCGTTGGAGATATAGCTTTGTTATCAAAATCATCGATTACACAAATTACCCAATAATATCTTCCGGCAGGTAATTTTTTGTCTAAACGAGTCCCCACATCCAAGTCTGAGATAAAGGATTTTTCCCATACTGGAGTTGAATCGTCTGCCTTATTAAAAACCTGTACAGTGAAAGTAAATTTGAAAAACGGAATAAATCTATCCCACTTAAAATCTATCGGTTCATCAACCTTAAAGGTAGAATCATTTGCCGGCGAATTACACTTCGGTTGTTGTGTAATAACTCTGGTTAGATAAGTGGAATCCAAAACATATTTTCTTTTGTTCTTATCAATAGCCACAAAGTAAAAACTTTTTCCCTGGGTCTCAATCAAAGAAGATACTTTCAAATCAAATGTCTGGAAAGATGCTTTAAATAACTTATTAGCGGAATCGTAATCCAGTTTCTTATAAAAATTAATAGACTTATTTTGAATCGCGACGGAATCTATATCTCCTTCTTCATCAAAAACACGGGCGCGAACATTTAATGTATCTGTGTGAGTATTATCTCCCCAAACAAAATTTCTGACAATAGCATAGAGTTTATAAAAAGTTAATCGCGGCAATGCATTCAGAACTTTATCTTTAATAACACTTTTTTCACCATTCAACTGAATCAGTGAAGAATCCTTTGCAAAACCATCTTTTTCAAAATAAATTATTCCATTAATCCGATCTAGTCTATTTATTTTAAATTTACCATCGCTATTAGTAACTACAACAATGTTCTGGTTTTCATTTTTCCAAGTTACTTTAACGCCGCTCATTGGCGAAAGATTGCTCTGGGCTTTAACACTGCCTTCGATAGTAAAATATTTATAATCCTGGCTCTCCGGATCGAGCGGATTAACTCTTGGCGCATCGCAAGACATTAATGTACATACGGATAGGATTACACACACACCACGAAAAAAATTCATAACAGACTAAATCCCAATCAAAATCTAGACTTTGTTAAAATTAAAAATAATAAAAAGCCTATAAACTTGCGGCTAATATGCGCAGAAAAATATCAATTAAAAAGCTAAATATAAACTTCCTGTGGCATATAGCACTCCTTTTCCTGAAATTTTAACGCGGTCCCCCATTAATTCGCAAAATAATTCTCCACCTCTTTTAGAAACCTGTAATGCACGAAAATTTTTCTTACCAAGTTTTTCTGCCCAGTAGGGAATCAAAACAGAGTGCGCCGATCCTGTTACCGGATCTTCATCGATTCCTTCATTCGGGGCAAACATTCTTGAAACAAAATCAACTTCGTTTCCTTTAGCTGAAACAATTACTGCGTGATCGTGCAGTTTTCTAATTGATTCAAAACTTGGTTTCATCTCTCTTATATAATTTTCAGATTCAAACACTACAAGCAAATAAAAGCTTGTATTAAGAACTTCGAGCGGCGGCTCAATAAAACAATTTTTTAATTCATTGCTTATTGGAACTTGCGCAGGTTTATGATTCGGAAAATCCAACGAAAGCAAATCTCCTTCGCGCGTTACAAATAAATCTCCGCTTAATGATTCAAAACGAATTTTGGCTGCGTTTTTATCTATGAAATTGAAAATTACATAAGCCGTAGCGAGTGTCGCGTGGCCGCAAAGAGGAACTTCACTTACAGGTGTCATCCATCTTATATGATAATGATCTTCTTTCTTTACAAAAAACGCCGTCTCCGATAAATTATTTTCTTCTGCAATATTTTGTAGTACCGAATCATCAAGCCAATTTTCAAGCGGAACCACTGCGGCTGGATTTCCGCCAAATAATTTTGATGTGAATGCATCAACCTGATAAAATGTAAGCGTCATTTCATTCTCCTGAATCATTATTTATTATCGAAAAACATTTTTTTGTGGAGGAAAGGAACAATAGCAACTTTCAATCCTTCAACATAAAGTTCTTTTCTATTCATAACACCGTTAGTAAAATATCCAATTGCACCATGTTTTTGTTTTGTGTTTTCCTGATTCTGTATTTCATCCATAACATCACCCAGTTCAAATCCCTGTTCAAGCTTTTTCACAATATCCAAGGGCAATTCAAAATGAGGTGATAAACCAAAGCCGGTATTTCCATCAACATCCATCACACACATGCATCCAAAAGCAAACCATTTATCATATTGTTTCGCAACTCCGCCTTCAATACCAACAAAGAAATCAGCTTTATATTTTTTTTGATTGCTAAGAGACATCAATGATTGCGCACGGTTTTGAGCACCTATAAATGTCTCATCACCAAAAGGTTGATTAGAAACACCCGATTCAACCTCAGCGCCAATTACATTAACATTTTCAAAATAATTCGAGAATGCTTCTTTTACAGAATTTATTTTAACAGGATTTTGTGAACCAACCAGTATGTTCATACTCGCTCATAATTAATTGATAAGTGCTATTAATTTTTTCAATCTGATCTGTTCGAACCAATCAATAGCACCAAGAATGCTCGGCAAGGCAGATGAGACATGGGTTCCTCCTGGAATGGTAACAAGAGAAACATTAGCCCCCAGCGCCAAAAATGAATTAAGAGCTTTAATAGAATTTTCATAAGGAACATACTCATCTGCATCGCCGTGAAATAATTTAATTGGTGCTGTTGGTTTCCAGTTCAACAAGGAATTGTTTGCAAATGCCGCAGTCATCATTGTTTCTGTACCGGAAAGATATGATGTTATAAAGCTCTGTTTAAATAAAAGGCTAGTATCATTTGTAAGTAATTTATTAATGTCATCAACTGTTTTGGTGCCGTCAAACAAGGAAGGCATCATTTCAGCATAGGGTGAATTAAAAAAATCTCCAAGCTTATTCCAGTTATAAATTGAATTATATGCAACAGAAAAAAATGCCAGGTATGCCGGCTGATTATATATTTTTCCCTGGATAATTTTTTTAGCTGTTAAATTCAAATCATAAGCCCCGGCCATTGGTGCCGAAGCAGTTACAGTTATTTCGCTTCCATATTTTTCTTGAATTTCTTTATGCGCTGCAAGAGTTACATAACCGCCTTCGGAATATCCTGCAAGAAAAACCTGTCCATTTAATATAATCTTATTTTGATTTGCATAATATCTGCCTGCGCGGATAATATCAATCACAGGATCCGCTTCTGATTTTGCATAATGATAAGGATGCATTAGATTTGATTCACCCAAACCAAGATAATCAGCTTCCACAGTATAATAACCTAGCGATGCACCAATCAAACCATCCGGGGCATTCAATACATTTGCGGAGCCAACATTTATTCTTTTTGTTTGTGTCCCGTGCTGAAGACTAATCAAAGACAAATTATTTTTACCCCGGGGCATGAAAATTACTCCGGATGCATTTACTAAATTTCCATTCCAGTCAATCGTTTTGTAAACAACTTTGTATGCATCAACATCATAGGTAAGATTTATATTTGCTGTTTGCCCGCCATTTAAAGATGTTAGAACCGTCTTCAAAAATGCAACCGAATATGTTCCTAATGATGATGTGCTGACAATTGAACCCCGATTAAATACTTCCGGTTCAATCGGCGAATCAGATTTGCTGCATGATGAAAATGCAAACAAAGCAATCAACAGAACAAATAATTTTGACTTCCCGACTTGATTTATGTTTCTATTCATCACCCAACCTTAATCTTTCTTTCCATGAAATTTTCTGGGTTTTCTATTACATGAAAACCAAATTGTGAATACAACCCATGAGCATCATTTGTAGCTAGGCGCCAGGTTCTAATTGATTTTAGTTTTGGATGGCCAATCAAAAAATTCATCATTTGCTTCGAAAGACCTTTCCCTCTGTGGTTTTCCAAAATAAAAACATCACCAAGTAATGCAGTTAAAGTAAAATCGGTTACCACTCTTGCAAAACCGATCTGCGTATTTTTGAAATAAACCCCAGCACAAAATGAATTATCTATAGCTTTCTTTACAAGTTCAACTGGAATTCCTTTTGACCAATATGAATTAGTTAAGAAATCATGAATCACTTTTAAATCGAGCAATGACTTTTCGTCACTTATGAAATAATCCGAGTCAATTCTTAGTTCCATTTTTCAACTTTGATTTAACGAAACATTATTTGGAATTGGCCTGTGGAAAAACTGTTTTAAATGGGAAAACATCAAAATTCATTAAGCCATTTTTAACAGCAGGATCAGACTCTGCAATTTCTTTAGCCCTATCAATAGATTCTGCACGATAAACAACAATTCCAAAAGTTTTTTCATCCCAATTTTCCGTTCTTCCGGCAAATGTAATTGTTCCTTCGCTAAACATTTTTTTCAGTTTTTCAAAATGATCATTTACAATTTTATTTTCCTTTTCAGTCCAGTTATTTCTATCAAGATATTTGGGAACAATATGTAAAACATAGATGAATTGCTTTTCTTCTACTGGTTTTTCTGTTTGTGCAAATGAAGCGACTACAAATAATAAAACAATAATTAAAATGCCCTTCTTCATAAAGTGCCTTTCGATTAAATATTTGTTATAAGAAATTAATTTGATTTCCTTTCCCGCTTGCAGTAATTTATAAAAAGATTCTTCTCTTCACAAAACTATTTGAAAGGAATATCATGAAACTAACACGAAAAGACTTTTTGAGATCAAGTTTGATATTAAGCGGAGGAATATTTTTGCCGGTTCAAAAAAGCTGGGGGCGTTTTTTAGATGAACCCAAAGGATTCAGAACGATTGGCGCCAATACAGGAATATTTTCCGAAAAAGGGGGCACAATTGGCTGGTATATTTCAAACGATGCGCTTGTAGTTATCGACAGCCAATATCCCGACAGCGCTAAGAACTTTATGAGCGGAGTAAGACAAAAAACCGATCGTAAAATTGATATTGTTTTTAATACTCATCATCACGGCGATCACACATCTGGAAATATTTATCTTAAAGATTTTGCTGTAAAAATTGTAGCTCATGAAAACTGTAAAATGCTTCAGGAGAAGAATGACAAGAAAGATCCAAATAACCCACAGGTTTATGCAGACACTACTTTTAGTGAAACCTGGAGTCAGGATTTAGGAAAGGAAAAAGTTACAGCCGCATATTTTGGCCCCGCACATACCGGCGGCGATTCTGTTATTCATTTTGAAAATGAAAACGTTGCACATGTCGGTGATTTAGTTTTCAACAAGACTTATCCTTTTATTGATTCCAATGGAGGCGGAACAATTAAAAACTGGCCGAATGTGTTGAATAAAATTATAGCTCGTTATTCAAAAGAGACTAAATTTATTTTTGGTCATTCAATCAGCGATGATTTACTTGTGGGTTCTGCTGATGATTTGCGCAACATGGCAAATTATTTAACGGCGCTACACGAATTTGTTGCTTCTGAAATTAAAAAAGGAAAAAATAAGGAGGAAATTGCATCCGCTCCGGGAGTTCCTGGTTTCATCGACTTGAAAGAAAGATGGAATGGCGCACAAAAAATGAATTTAGAAAAAGCTTACGATGAGTTGTCAAAAGAAATTAAGTAATACTTCTAACAAAGAACGTAGAAGAACCACTTTAAAAAAAACGGGGTTGATAACCTCGTTTTTTTTTATGTAAAAATTTTTCTCTTTTCAATGCGTCTAACATTCTGCAATTTGGTACTAATCAAAAGGGTTTACTATGAGAATTTATCTTTACGCAGCAATAATTTTATTGCTTGCAATTTCAGGATGTAATGATGATATATTTTCACCAATCACTGATTCGCAAACCGTGATTAAAGATGATTCGACATCAGTAACGCTTAAATATGATCAGTCTATTTTAATCAACAATGAACTGACAATAGGATTTAACGGTGTGCCGACTGATTCAAGGTGCCCAATTAATGCTATGTGTGTCTGGGCCGGCGATGGCGAAGTAAAACTTTCGTTGAAAAAGGGAAGCGAAATTAGAATTGTTTCTCTTCATACAACTCTCGATCCCAAAATCATTATTTATGACAATTATGAAATTCAATTGATACAACTGCTTCCCTCTCGTATGGCGGGTGTTTCAGTTAAGCAAGAAGATTATAGTGTGGGACTTAAAATAAAATACAAAAGCCCATTTAAGGTAAAATCAGTTTATTTAATTGATGGGCAAAGTGAATCATTAATAACAAAAGATCCGTTAGTAATAAATGATGCGGTGATTAATCAAAATATTTTAACACTCTCCTTTGGTTATAGCGGAGGATGTAAAGAACACATTATTAATTTGTTTGCTTATACTGGTATAATGAAATCAAACCCACCGCAAATGTCTCTTGTTATATCGCATCAATCAAATAAAGATAATTGTGAGGCGTATTATACTGGAAAAATTCAGTTTGATTTAACCTCACTAAAAAATTATTTGGCGGGATATGAGAAAGTACTATTAAACATCAGTAATGTTGATGGCGTGCCTATTAAACAATCGCCTCTTCTGCTTAACCTTAAGTAAAAGAAAAGGTTATTAGTTTTATTTTCTTTTCATTTTCCAGATGCATTTTTTCGTACTTGGTTTTAATTGTCTTTTCGTAATCTAAATTTGATGCTGAATATAAATCTTCCGTTGCAAATACTAATTTCAGATTTTCTTCACTAATTATTTTTAAGGTATACTCATAAAGAGTATCATCATCGGTTTTTAAATTTACTTTTCCATTGCTTGTTAGGATTGATTTATAAATTTGTAAAAACCGCGGGTGAGTTAATCTTTTTTTAATGCTACCATTTCTTGGATATGGATCCGGAAATGTAATCCAGATTTCTTCTGCTTTAAGATTTTTGAAAACTTCTTCAAGTTTTTCTGCATATGCAATAAGAAATGCAACATTACTAACGTTTAGTGTAGTAGCATTTTTTGAAGCATTCCATAATCTGTTCGGCTTTCTATCAATACCAATAAAATTTCTTTCCGGAAAATTAATCGCAAGATTAATCGAATAATCCGCCTGTCCGCAGCCGAGTTCAATTGTTAAAGGTTGTTCTTTTAAAAAATATTTTTGCAGATCTGATTCAACATTTATATTGCTGAAATCAAATACGTTACTAAAAGTTCTTACCTGAGCAATTTTGATGTGTTTTTTTCTTGGCATTAGAAAAGTATAATTAAGCTCGAAGAAATATTAAATCATGCGCATATCAAACGGTGAAAAATCTGAAATACTATTCCTTATGTTCAGATCTCTTATTAATTCTTTTACTGTTTTAATTTCTGCTTCAATTAAATGCTGCCTATGTTTCAACATTGATAAAGCAGTAAATGCAATTTTTCCCGAATCCATTTCAAAACTTAAAATTTGTTTTCTTATTGAATAAAAGTTTGCTTCCAATCTTTCAAGTTTTTTCTTTAATTTCTGTTGAACCTCCTGCTTACTTAAATTATGCATAAGTAAAATTCCAATATCAAACCCGGAAGAGCTGCTTTGATCTTCCTCAAGATATGCTGTGATTGAAGAATGGAGTTCAGATTCCCCTTCGCTTGAAATAGAATAGATTGTCTTCTCTGGTAAATTGCTATCCTTTTCCGTTCTTCCCTGAATTAATCCCTTTTTCTTCAAATTATTAATCGTTGCATATACTGTAGAGTCTGCCATTGGCAGCCATTTTTTTGTTTGCAGTTCGCTTAACATTTTTGTGATGTCGTAAGGATTTCTTTCTCTCTCTGCAAGTATTCCGAGAATCAAGGTTGCTAATTTTGACAGCATATAATAATGAACCACTATTGTTTAGAACTAGTATAAAGATAGAGTTGATTTTACAATAATTCAACCTGAATTTAGAAAATCTTTGAAAAAGTGGATTCCTGCTCTAAAAATTCTTCAAATGATGAATAGATAAATCTGACATGGTGTGTAAGAGATTGGTAATTTAATTCCATTGAAGTTTTCTTTTTGGGATTGATAACAATTATTTCTTTTTTGTCATCAATATTTTTTTTGAGAAGCGCTTTAACATGTATGTCGGCGTTTGAAAGTGAATAACCTATAAAAACAATTCTCTTTGCAACTCGAATTTCTTTTGCCGCTTCAGTAATTAATTGGGAAATTACCGGGTGTGTTAGAGATTTTAAGTGAGATGGTGCCATTATTACTGTTTGAAATTCGGTTCCATCAATAGGACACGAATATTCATATTCGGTATTTTCGGGATAGGTATAACCCATAAATTTACCCCGATTCAAATCAATTTTCCGATCCCAGGGTGTTAACAATGTTTGCCCGCAGCAGGTACAATACTTCCAATTAAGGCTTCCATGAATTTTAATAATTTTAAAAAGTGATGGATCTGCATGTATATTTGTTCTAACCGGCTCTCTGGGATTTATCCAAAAATTATAGGTTTTCAACTCATCGTTTTTTTCGTAATTCATCAAAGGTATGCAATAATCAATGAATCCTTTTTGTGATTTAAAAACAAAATCGAAAGCTTGTTCAAGAAGTGTATCATAATTAAGCGTTATGATAGAAGAATTTTTATTTCGATTTAAAATCATCTCCCAAAATTTATGATAGTATGGACTGCTTTTATCTGTTCTAAGATTTACTACATAATGAATGAGTTTTATTAAATACTCTTTAATGTCTCTAATTTTTTCTAATGTGTATTTCGAGCTTAAGCTTTCGTTATGCTGAATAAAATAATCGATAAATCCAAAAACAGCTTCAAGTTGCGGAAATTCTTTTCGTTCAAGATCAAATTTAAAATTCTGTTTTATAAACTCGCTTACAATTTTCCCGATCTGTGAATCTTCGATTTCCTTAATCTCGCCGGAAATTATCATTGGTAGAAGTTCGCTTTGAACAGGTACTCCATCGGGATTGGAAGCTCCTGCGCCCAAGATAAAAACGGTATCTCTTACCTGGTGATATCTAAGAAATGATTCTTGGTGTATATCAGCATTCACTTTAAGCCTATAAAATAAGGTCAATCTCAACTTGCATGATAAAAATAACGCACTTTGATAAGAAAGGAAACAAATTAAATTATTTATTTATTTCGATAAGGACTAGTTTTTTTCCTTTTTCATTTCTGATGTTGGTTGGTTTGTAGGCAAGTTCAAAAATAGTAGATTTTTTTATATGCGCTTTATATTTCAATTCCATTGTTTTGAATTCATCAGCTAGATCTCCTCCTTTCAAAGCAATAAGGAAAGCCTTTTCTTTTATCAATGGAAGTGAATATCTAAAAAGAATTATTAACGGAACAGTAGCTCTGCTTACCACAAGATCAAATGAGTTGGAATATTTACTAATAAATTCTTCCCCTTCAACTCTGGAGTTTTCAGCTGTTAAGTTATTCAATTTTAACTTACTTATAAATTCCTTAACTGCTTCAATTTTTTTTGCTGTTGAATCTACAAGAACACCTTTTAAAACAGGACGATTGATTGCTAAGGGAATACCGGGAAACCCACCACCGGTACCAATATCTAAAAATTTTGAAACCTTAGGAGGCAAAAATTCACTTACAAAAGCAGAAATGAATACATGATTCTCGATTACTTTTGCAATATCACGACGAGAAACAAGATTAAGTTTACTGTTTTTTTGTGCAATTAGATTGGCAAATTGAGCAAGTCTTTCTAACTGATACTCATCCGGATTTAATCCGTTTTCCCAGAAAAGAACTTTTAATTCTCTTAAATACTGTTCTAATAGATCCAAATAGAAACTCAGAATTAGCTTTTCAAATATACTAATAAAACTGAAATATCTGAAGGAGTTACTCCTGAAATTCGCGCAGCCTGACCAATTGATCTTGGCTTTACCTTCATAAGTTTCTCACGTCCTTCTGTTGACATAGTCTTTATATTAAGATAATTGAAATTTAATGGAATATTAATCTTCTCCAACTTCTCCATTTTTTCAACTAACTCCTGCTGGCGTTGAATATATCCTTCATATTTCAGTTCAATTTCTACTTGTTCTAATGCAGTGTCATTAATCAACAATTTCTTGGCAAAATCATTTTCCGATCCTGGTAATTCAGATAATAATTCTCTGAGGGTTAATTCTGGTCTGCGAACCAGTTTACCAATTATTTCTGAATTTTCTAAAAGTGGTGTCTCTTTCTTCTCTAGTAATCGATTAACCGAGTGAGGGGAAATTCGGGTGCTATTCAAAAACTCAATAGATTTTGTTATAAGAATTTCTTTCTCTTTTAATTCATTGTATTGTTCTTTTGATATTAATCCAAGTTCATAACCATATTTCATTAATCTTCTATCCGAATTATCCTGCCTTAACAACAACCTATGCTCAGCTCTAGAAGTAAACATTCTATAGGGTTCATTTGTAGATTTACCCACAAGATCATCTATTAATACACCTATATAAGATTCGCTTCTTGCTAAAACCAGCTCTTTCCTTTTTTGAATTTTAAGAGCTGCATTTATACCAGCAATGATTCCCTGCCCTGCCGCTTCCTCGTATCCTGAAGTGCCATTAATCTGGCCGGCAAAGTACAATCCTTGAATAAGTTTTGCCTCAAGTGTAAGATCAACCTGGTGTGGAGGAAAATAATCATATTCAACAGCATACCCCGGACGAACCATCTCAGCATTTTCTAAGCCTTTAATATTTCTTAAAGCTTCATATTGAATTTCGGCCGGAAGCGATGAGGAGAACCCATTTAAATAGATCAGCTCTGAATCCAGTCCTTCTGGTTCCAAAAATAATTGGTGCCGTTCTTTATCTGAGAATCTAACAACTTTATCTTCAATTGAAGGACAATATCTTGGTCCAACACCAGAAATCAATCCAGTAAAAAGCGGAGATCTGTCAAAACCTTTTTCAAGAATTTTGTGAACCTTCATATCTGTATAAGTTATGTGGCAGCTAATCTGTGGCTGATATGGAAATTTTTCTTTCGGTGTTCTTAAAGAAAATGGTTTGGGATTTACATCACCTGGTTGTTCATCAAGTATATTCCAATTGATAGAATCTTTTTTTAATCTTGGTGGCGTTCCAGTTTTAAGACGGCCACTTTCAAAACCCATAGCAACCAAAGATTCTGTTAGACCCACTGCGGGTTGTTCTCCAAACCTACCGCCTTTTGTTGAAGTTAACCCGGTGTGCATTAGCCCATTTAGGAAGGTACCGGAACAAACAACAAGTGCTTTACAATTTATTTCTTCTCCCTTTGCTGTTTTTATTCCAACTAGAATTTTGTTTTCTTCAAAGGCAGAAAATATTGAGTCTTCGATAATTTCCAAATTCGGAATTGTATTTACAATCCTCTCTGCTTCTTCCGAATAAAGTTTTCTATCTGATTGACATCTTCCAGCCCAAACTGCCGGACCCTTTGATTTATTCAATGTCCGGAACTGAATACCTGTTCGATCGGCAATCAACCCCATCATTCCACCCAATGCATCAATTTCGTGGACTAAATGCCCTTTGGCACTTCCACCGATTGCCGGATTGTATGACATTCTTCCAACAGCATGTCTATCCATTGTGACCAGAGCAACAGAACAGCCCATAATTGCTGCAGATGTTGCCGCTTCAATTCCGGCATGCCCAGCCCCAACTACAATTACATCAAAACTTCTCATTTAATTCCTTTCGTTTCACATGAAACAGCCTTAATAAAAAGTCTAATTCAAAAGCTCAGTTTCACATGAAACATTATTTACCAATACAAAATTTCGAAAAAATATTATTCAAAATATCTTCGGTAGTAATTATTCCAATTATTTCCCCCAATGAACTTTCTGCATTTCTTAAGTCGACGGCAATAAACTCTCCGCTTAATTTTTGATCTATTGACTGGCTAGCGGAATTCAAAAAATTCTTTGCTTTTGCAAGGGCATCAAAATGGCGAAGATTAGAAACAATCGTGTTTTTTTCAGTATAAGAATCCGATGAGATTGCCTTTTCTTTTAAAAGGCTGAAAAGCTCATCTATCCCCTCTCCTGTTTTTGCGGAAATATTCACATCGCAATTATAATCATGTGGGGGAGATATATCTATTTTATTCATAACTTTCAAAATTTTTGAATCATCTGTTAATTCGGCAAGCTGCTTAAACAATGTTTCTGAGAATCCGGTCGCAACATCATTCAAAAAAATAACTACATCTGCCTGACGAATAGTTTCTTTACTTCGTAACACTCCTTCCATTTCAATTTCATCTTCAGTCTGTCTTATTCCCGCAGTATCATACAAACGAAATAATATTCCTGAAATTGTTACTTCTTCTCGTATGATATCTCTTGTTGTTCCTGGAATATCACTAACAATAGCGCGTTTCTCTTTTAACAAATAATTTAAAAGTGAGCTTTTACCAACATTTGGTTTACCAACAAGCGCTACGTTAACACCATCCCGAATAATTCTTCCAAAACTGTATGTAGATAATAATTTTTCTATTTCATAAACTATTTCATTAATTTTTTTCTGAACCTGACTGGTGGAAACAAATTCAATATCTTCCTCAACAAAGTCAAGTTCAAGTTCAAGCATTGAAGATATATAAATTAAACTTTCGCGAAGCGATTCAACTTTTGCAGATAGTATTCCATCCAATTGGTTTCTGGCCCCGCGTAATGATGCTTCTGTTCTGGAATTTATCACATCAGCAACTGCTTCTGCCTGTGCAAGATCTATTCTTCCATTCAGAAATGCGCGTTTTGTAAACTCACCTGGTTCAGCAAGTCTTACATCGTTTTCCAAAAATCTTCCAATTATTTTTTCAACAACATAAGGACTGCCATGCGTGCTAATCTCAACCGAATCTTCACCCGTATATGAATGTGGAGTTTTAAATAAAGAAACCAATACATCATCAATCAGATTTTTTTCTTCATCAAATATTTTTCCATAATGAATGGTGTGCGACAAGTTTTCCGATAAACTTGATTTGCCCTGAAATAATTTATCTGCAACAGAAATACTCTTAGGTCCGCTTATTCTTATAACAGATATCGCACCAATTCCGGCAGGTGTCGCCAGCGCAATTATCGTATCTTCATCACTAACAAACATTTTGGCATTTCACTTATTAAAAGGAAAACAAAAATAAACTAAACCGAATGCATACTCAATCAAGCTAACAGCTGGTTGAATTTATTACTAATTCGTATTATTTTAACTCGTTATTTATTGGTTGTGAAACTTTTAATGAATCTTTCTTGTATGAACGGTAAATTAGAATTTGTAAAAAGAAGGAAAGAAATTAATGGCATTCAACTTCAACAAGTTTACGGTGAAAGCACAAGAAACGATTCAGAGCGCAATTGAAATTGCTCAAAATTATAATAACCAAATCGTAGAACCAGAACATATTTTTGCTGCAATGCTGCAGGATCAATCTGGCGTAACCACTTCCCTTTTGCAAAAAACTGGAGCCAATTTAAATCAAATGAAAATTAAAATTGGCGAACTTCTGGAACGATTACCAAAGGTAACGGGGAGCGGAATCGGAAATCAGCAACTCTCTTTAGCGTCAGCAAAAATATTGGATCAATCTCTCGAAGAAGCAAAGACATTAAAAGATGAATACGTATCAAACGAGCATATACTTCTTTCCATGTGCGAGGATAAAGGAAACATAGGAAAATTTCTTTTTGAGTCTGGCATTAATAAAAATATTATTCTATCTGCTCTTAAAGATATCAGGGGAAACCAGAGAGTAACAAATCAAAATCCTGAAGAAACATATCAGGCCTTACAAAAGTACGGCCGTGATTTGAATGAACTTGCCAGAACAAATAAGCTTGATCCGGTTATCGGAAGAGATGAGGAGATAAGAAGAGTCCTGCAGGTATTATCACGAAGAACAAAAAACAATCCTGTTTTAATTGGTGAACCTGGCGTTGGTAAAACAGCAATAGCAGAGGGTATTTCTCATCGCATTGTAGCCGGCGATGTTCCTGAGACATTAAAGACAAATAAAATTATTGCGTTAGATATGGGTGCTTTGGTGGCTGGCGCTCAATACCGGGGACAATTTGAGGATCGTTTAAAAGCAGTTATAAAAGAAGTTCAGGAATCGGAGGGGGAAATAATTTTATTTATTGATGAGCTTCACTTACTTGTTGGTGCTGGAAAAACCGACGGGGCAATGGATGCGGCAAATATTTTAAAGCCGGCATTAGCCCGTGGAGAACTTCATGCAATTGGCGCAACAACACTTGATGAATACAGAAAATATATTGAAAAAGATGCTGCGCTCGAAAGAAGATTCCAGCCGGTAATTGTTGACGAACCAACCGAGGAAGATTCAATTTCTATTTTGCGCGGATTAAAAGAACGTTACGAAGTTCATCATGGCGTTAGAATTACCGATGGAGCAATTGTAGCTGCTGTTCAATTATCAAATCGTTATATCACAGATAGATTTTTACCTGACAAGGCTATTGATCTTGTTGATGAATCCGCGTCAAAATTAAGAATAGAAATTGATTCTATGCCGGAAGAACTTGATACAATAGAGAGAAAAATTAAACAGCTTGAAATAGAGCGGGAAGCGCTTAAAAGAGAAAAGGATTCCGAATCAGCACAAAGATTAAATGAATTACAAAACGAATTAAATGAACTGCTTGATGAGCGCACCCAATTAAAAGGGCATTGGGTTCTCGAAAAAGAAAAAATTCAAAATATCAGAAGAATGAAGAGCGAGATAGAACAAGCAAAAACTAATGCAGACAAATTTGAGAGAGAAGGAAATTTAGGAAAGGTTGCAGAAATCCGTTATGGAACAATAAATGATCTCGAAAGAAGAATGAAAAAAGAAACCGATGATTTGGCGTTGCTGCAGAAGAATAATAAAATGCTGAAAGAAGAGGTTGATGCTGAAGATATTGCAGAAGTTGTTGCAAAATGGACAGGAATTCCAGTAAGCAGAATGCTTGAAAGTGAAAGGACAAAACTTTTGCGACTGGAAGAAGAATTGCACAAAAGAGTTGTTGGACAGACCGATGCTGTAATTGCTGTGGCAAACGCAATTAGAAGATCGCGTGCTGGATTACAAGATGCCAACAAACCAATCGGCTCGTTTATTTTTATCGGAACAACAGGGGTTGGGAAAACCGAACTTGCACGCGCTCTAGCGGAATATTTATTCAACGATGAACACGCGATGATAAGAATTGATATGAGTGAATACATGGAAAAATTTTCTGTATCAAGATTAATCGGCGCTCCTCCCGGATATGTTGGATATGATGAAGGCGGCCAGTTAACTGAAGCTGTTAGAAGAAGACCTTACTCCGTTGTGCTGCTTGATGAAATTGAAAAAGCTCATCCTGATGTATTTAATATTTTACTTCAGGTACTTGATGATGGAAGATTAACCGACAATCAGGGGAGAACAGTAGATTTCAAGAATACAATAATAATAATGACTTCCAATCTTGGTTCACATCTGATCCAGGAAAAACTTGCCGAGATTAATGAAAATAATTTTGATAATATAATCGGTGACTTGAGAATTAATCTTACTGAATTATTGCGAAGAACTATTCGTCCCGAATTTTTAAACAGGATTGATGAAATTGTTCTTTTCAAACCTTTACTGAAAAATGAATTGAAAAACATTATAGATATTCAGCTTCAAAGAGTAGGAAAAATGCTGTCTGAAAAAAACTTTACGCTGGCAATTGATGAAGAGGCAAAAGATTTCCTTCTTCAGCATGGATACGATGTAACTTTCGGCGCTAGACCGCTTAAAAGAACTGTTCAAAGATATTTAATTAATCCGCTTTCATCGGAATTACTGATGAACAAATTTGAAAGTGGTGACACAATTTATGTTTGTTGTCCAAAAGGAGATAGGCTGGAATTCAAAAAGAAATAACTTTTCAAATTACTATAAATATTCGACCGGCATTTATTAAACAAGATCCCGCATTTATGCGGGATCTTTAACAAAACATTTTTTATAATTCAATATTCATCATAGGGTTTGTGCGCTGGCAAATTTGAAGCGGCACACCAAACGGATCGCGAAGCATAAACAGTAATGAACCATCGGGCAAATGAATTTCTTCTTCAAGCGAACAGCCGGCATTTAACAGTTTGTCTTTAACAGCCGCCGAATCTTTAACCATAAACGCAAAGTGAAATTCAAGCGGATGGGCGAGTTTATGATCTGGAACTTTAGCCGTACGGTTGCAGTAAATTTCCATTACAACCCGACCGGTTTTATCGGCGAGAAAAGTTGTAAACGGTTCCTTATCCATAGCGCGAACGATTTTCATTTCTAAATTGTTTACATACCATTGGGCCATTTCGACCGGTTTTTCAGTATTAAATGCAAAGTGTTCGAATACCATTTGTTTTCCTGATTGTGATTATTACCTTGCAAAGGTAAAATAATTTTATGAAATACTATTAACCAATTATTGAAAGAGTGGGATGGAAGAAATAAAAAAACTTTTTGATAACAATTTAAAATGGGCATCCGAATTAAAAGAAACCGATTCGGAATTTTTCTCTAAGCTTTCTAACCAGCAATCACCGGAATACTTATGGATCGGCTGCAGCGACAGCCGTGTTCCAGCAAACCAGATAGTTGGATTACTACCTGGAGAAATTTTCGTTCACCGTAACGTTGCAAATGTTGTTGTACATACGGACTTAAATTGTTTGTCTGTAATTCAGTTTGCCGTAGAAATACTAAACGTAAAACATATTATCGTTTGCGGTCATTATGATTGCGGCGGAATTAAAGCTGCGCTCGAAAACAAACCGCATGGATTAATTGATAACTGGTTAAGACACATAAAAGATATTCATCGTATTTATAAAGACAAACTAGATGATGTTACAGATGAACACAAAAGGATTGACTTACTTTGCGAGCTGAATGTAATAGAACAGGTTGCGAACGTTTGTCATACAACTATTTTGCAGCACGCCTGGAAAGCTGGAAAAAATGTTACTGTTCATGGCTGGATTTACGGAATTCGAGATGGAATAATTAAAGATCTTGGAATTAGTGTTTCGGGGCTGAATGATGTTCAATCAGTTTATAAGTTGAAGTAGAAAGATTAAGAATGACAAAAACAAAATTAGAATTACTTTCCCCCGCAAAGGATTTACAAACCGGTATTGAAGCAATTAACTGCGGCGCCGATGCTGTTTATATTGGCGCACCGAATTTTGGCGCACGCGAGGCCGCAGGAAACCCGATCGAAGATATTGAAGCGCTTGTAAAATATGCTCATAAATACTGGGCTAAAGTTTATGTTACAGTCAACACAATTATCTTTGATGAAGAAATTGAGGCGGTTCAATCGCTTATAAACGAGCTTTATAAAATTGGCGTTGATGCAATTATTTTTCAGGATATGGCTATGCTGGAAATGAATCTTCCGCCAATACAGCTTTATGCTTCCACTCAAACACACAATTATGAGATAGATAGAATAAAACTTCTGGACGAAGCTGGAATCAAAAGAATTATTCTTGCTCGTGAGTTAACACTGGAGGAAATTCGGGCAATAAAAAACGAGGTTAATGCCGAGCTTGAATTTTTTATACACGGCGCACTTTGTGTTAGTTTAAGCGGGCAATGTTACATGAGCTTTGAATCAACCGGGCGCAGTGCGAACAGGGGAGAGTGTGCACAAAATTGCAGACTTCCTTATTCGCTTCTTGATAAAAACGGCAAGGTCTTGGTTGAAGACAAACATCTGTTATCTCTTCGCGATTTAAATTTATCTGCATATTTAAAAGACTTGGTTGATGCCGGCATAACTTCATTTAAAATTGAGGGAAGATTAAAAGATGTTGATTACGTTAAAAACATAACGGCTTTTTACCGCCAGCAGATTGATGATATAATAAGAAACAATCCTCAATATGAAAAAGCATCATCAGGATTTTCAATAATTCCTTTCGAGCCGGATCCGGAAAAAACATTTAACCGCGGTTACACTTCATATTTTATTAATGATCGTGGAAGCGATGTTTCATCTCATGATTCACCAAAATCGAAAGGGAAGTATCTTGGTAAAGTAACCGATATTAAAGCCGATAAATTTACGATCGGGACAACAGATTACCTTGTAAACGGAGATGGAATTTGTTTTTATGATGAAACAGGAAGATTAACGGGAATGAATATTAGCCGGGTAGAAAACAAAACCATATTTACAAATGAATTGAATGGATTACGAATAGGAACCAAAATCTATCGCAATTTTGATTACTCTTTTAGTAAGGAATTGAATAAAGAATGCAGAAGAAAAATAAATACCAGCATTTTTATTTCTGAACTTGAAAACGGAATCATCATTACAGCTGAAGATGAAAATGGTGTAAATGTTTCTAAAAATATTACAGCAACCAAAGAACCGGCCACAAACGCAGGGCAATCAATTGAAAACCTAAAAAAACAATTATCAAAAGGAGGGTATACAATTTTTAATATAACTGAAGTCAGGATTGATTTTAATAAGGCATTATTCTTCCCGCTAAAAACAATTAATGAATGGAGAAGAAATATCCTGGCTGAATTGGAGTTGGGAAGAATTAATTTACACAAGAGAGAAATTTTTTCCCTAAGACCTGTTTCATCAAAAATTACGGTCGATTTGGATTATAAGACTAATGTAGTTAATAAACTTTCGGAATCGTTCTATAAAAAACTTGGGGCGGAAAATATTGAGCCGGGATTTGAAGCAAGAAATGACCTGAAAAACAAAACAGTAATGACGTGTAAATATTGTATTAAAGATGAATTGGGATTATG
>DAIEQP010000392.1 GCA_027347805.1 Ignavibacteria bacterium
ATCCGCTTTCAAGCTATGATATTGGAAGAATTGATGAACTTACAGCATCTTATTCAAATGCATTAACGGATGACAGAAGTGTACTAAAATTCTTGTTGTCAACATCATCTGCATCGGCTAAACTTTATATAGATTATTTTGTTATTAATTATCAAAGATATCTCCGTGCTTCTAATGATAATCTGATTGTTTTTGCAAAAGATACATCTGCCAACATCAATTATATACTTACCAATTTTTCAAGCAGCAGTATTCAGGTTTATGATGTAACGGATTTCGCAAATGTAAAATCAATTTCCGGCGGAACAATTAGCGGCGGACAGATTAATTTTGCATCTGCCGAAACAGCCGGTAAACCAGCAAAATATATTGGAATTACTTCATCTGGTTATAAAACTCCAACAAATGCAGTAAAAGTTGAAAACTCAAATGTCAGGGGAAATGTATCTGGGAGTGAATTAATTGTAATTACTGCCAAAGATTTTAAAACTCAGGCGGAACGATATGTAAAGTATCGTACATCCGAATCCCCGTATAAATTTTCAGCTCAGGTTTTTTATGTTGATGAAATTATGAATGAATTTGCCGGCGGAACCACAGATCCAACCGCAATAAGAGATTTTATAAAATTTGCGTATGAAAATTGGAAAATAAAACCTTACTATGTTTTACTTTTTGGTGACGCCACATATGATATACTGAATCTTGAAAAGAAGAATAATAATTTTGTCCCTGCTTATGAATCGCAGACTTCTCTGGATGAAATCGCTTCTCACCCGACTGATGATTATTATGTGCGGGTTTCAGGTAATGATTATAAACCTGATCTAGCATTGGGCAGATTAACTGTTCAATCAACTAAAGAAGCCGATGTTGCGATTGATAAAATTATAAATTACGAAACAGTTCAAGGAAAAGGTGACTGGAGAAGTAAAATCACTTTGCTTGCAGATGATGGTCCTGCAGGAGTTGGTGCTGATGATGGTTCAACACATACTGCGCAATCTGAAGATTTAGCAAACTATATTATTCCTAAAACATTATTGCAGGATAAAATTTATCTGGTTTCCTATCCAACAGAATATATTGGTTCCGGAAGAAGAAAGCCTCTCGCAAATGTTGCATTGATAAACTCTATAAATAATGGAACTCTGATTCTGAATTATTTTGGTCATGGAAGTCCCGAGCAATTAGCTCATGAAGATGTATTTGTTAAATCGGTAACGGTACCCCAACTTGTTAACACTAATTATTTTTTCCTTACAGTTGCAAGCTGCGATTTTGGTTGGTATGATGATCCTTCAATTCAAAGTTCAACAGAAGCATTAATGGCATTGCCTACTTCCGGCTGCATTCTGGCATATTCAGCATCAAGAGTAACATACGCTGATTTTAATGCAATTTTGGCTGATACATTATATTCAAAATTATTCAGGACAAAAGAAGTTGATGGAAAACCAACTCCTGTTGGTAAAGCCTACTTTTTAACAAAACAGATTACTACCGGAAATATTCAGAATGATGAGAAATATGAATTGTTTGGTGATCCAACAATTAGACTAAATATTCCTTCGCTTCCTGTCCAAATAGATTCGATTAATGGTAAGAGTACAGTTGTTGAACAGCAGGTAAATGCACTTAGTAAAGTGAAAATAAAAGGAAGTGTTAGAGATAATTCTGGTAAGATTAATCCTATGAATGGAGAAGTTATACTAACTGTTTATGATTCCAACCGCTACATTTATTACCCCGAAATGTTTTATACAGTTACACAGCAGGGAGGATTGATTTTCAAAGGAAGATCCAGTTTAACAAACGGAATTTTTGAAACTGAATTTATGGTTCCGAAAGATATTTCTTATGAAAACAAAAACGGTAAAATGGTTGCTTATGTATCTAACAGCCAGACAGATGGAATAGGATATACTGATAATTTCAAAGTCGGCGGCACATCGCAAACAACTGTTAATGATGGCAAAGGTCCTGAAATTGAAATTTATTTTGATAATTCCGGAATCGAAAGTTCATACCTGGTTAATCCTGATTTTACATTGTATGCAAAAATTAAAGATCAGACCGGACTAAATACTACTGGATCTGGAATTGGCCATAAAATTGAAGCGATTCTTAACGATGATTTAACTAACTCAATTGATTTAACAAATAATTTTATCGGTGATCTTAATTCCGGTGGAAAATCTGGAACAATCAGTTATAGTTTTACAAACATGAATCCGGGCGATTACAAATTGCGTGTAAAGGCCTGGGATGTTTTTAATAATTTTTCATACCAGGAAGCTAGATTTACTGTAGTTGAATCGTCAAATGGTATTGTTGTAAGAGATGTTGTTAACTATCCGAATCCTTTTTCATCTAATACTACTTTTACATTTAAGCATAATTACGGCGAAGGGATTAATGTTAAAATTAAGGTGTACACAATAGCAGGCAGATTAATTAAAACGATAGAAAATTTTGGTGTGATGGATAAATTTGTTAGAAGTGACTGGGATGGAAGAGATGAAGATGGAAATCTAGTTGCTAATGGTACATATTTCTACAAATTGATTGTTGATTCGGTTGATGGAAGTTTCCATGATGCAATACTTGGTAAACTGGCAATAGTCAGATAAAAATTCAAAATATAGAATATATAATGGAGGTTCTTAAATGAAACAAATTAAATTGCTGATGCTGATTATAGTTTTATTCACATCGGCCGGGATGATTAAGGCGCAGGGACAAACTGCTGTTCCTTTTCTGATTTTGGCGCCCGACTCACGTGCGGGAGGAATTGGTGAATCTGGTGGCGGATTGGCAGACAACTCTGCAGGTATTTATTGGAATCCAGCGGGGATTGCTTTTCTTACAGGTTCAGAAGTAAGCATTACACATAGTAACTGGTTACCTCAGTTTAACCTTGATCTTTTTTATGATTATGCAACATACCGTCAATTTGTTGAAGATCTAAATGGAAGTATAACTGCCAGTATAACTTATATGAACTTTGGTGAATTTGTTAGAACCGGCCAGGGTTCTCCTGATCCAATTGGAACATTTCGTTCATTCGATGCTGCGGTAACATTAGGTTATGCAACAAAGTTAAGCAGCGATTGGGGACTTGGTTTTAATTTCAGATTAATATACAGCAGACTTGCTGATAAAGGTGCAGGTTCCGGTGCCGAACAGGATCAGGAAGGTGTTGCAACAAGTGTAAGTTTTGACGTCGCTGCAATGTGGCGTCCATCTCACTTTGAATTACCATTGATTGGTGATTTAAGCAATAGATTTAGTATTGGTATGAACCTGGCTAATGTTGGCCCAAAAATTTATTATATGAACCAGGCGCAGGCTGATCCAATTCCAACTAATTTAAGACTTGGATTTGCTATCAGGCCATTCGAAGATGATTATA
>DAIEQP010000399.1 GCA_027347805.1 Ignavibacteria bacterium
ATTGTAAGCTTCGATTTTGCAGTCTCAATTTTGCCGGGATGGCATGCAACAATATTTCCTCCATACTTTGTTGCAGGCGCAGTGTTCTCTGGATTTGCAATGGTTCAAAATGTATTGATCATTGTGAGAAGAATTTTCAAGTATGAACATATTATCACTCTTGATACACTCGAGAAGATGAATAAAATAATGCTTCTTACTGGTTCGATGGTTGGCTACGCATATGCAATGGAATTTTTCATCGCTTGGTACAGCGGAAATCCTACAGAGCAGTTTACATTTATTAATAGAGCATTTGGCCCGTATGCTTGGGCTTACTGGATCATGGTTTCATGTAATGTAATTTCACCGCAGCTTTTCTGGATCAAAAAAATCAGAAGATCAATACCAATCATGTTTGTTGTTGCTGTATTTGTGAATGTTGGAATGTGGTTCGAAAGATTTGTAATTATTGTTACATCACTTTCAAGAGACTTCTTGCCGTCAAGCTGGGCATATTATAAACCTACCTATGTTGATATGATGATACTGATTGGCAGTTTTGGATTCTTCTTTACATGGCTTTTATTATTTACTAAAGCACTGCCGGTTGTTTCAATGGCAGAAGTTAAAGCTGTTGTTGATGGGGCACAACCATCTCATAAGGATCATTAAGAATGAGTGCTAAGATTTTATACGGTTATTCCGGAATTTTTGATACACCGAATCAAATAACTCATGCTGCAGAAAAAGCAGTTGAACATGGTTATACAAAATTCGATGTAAGTACACCATACCCGCTGCATGGTATGAATAAAGCAATGAACTTGAAACCGTCCAGACTTGGTTATGTTGCGTTTGTAGCTGGACTTTCATTTGCAGTTACATTCGTTTTGTTATTGTGGTGGATGAATGCAGTTGATTATCCTGTTGTATATGGTGGTAAACCATTTTTCTCTTTCCCAGCTTACATACCACTGGTATTTGAAGTATTGGTTTTATCAGCATCTATCTCAACAGTTTTAGCAATGCTGTTTGTATTCTTTAAATTCCCAAACAACAGTCATCCGCTCCATGGAACAGAATATATGAAAGCTGTTTCATCGGATAAATATGGAATGCTAATTCAAGCCGATGATCCAAAATTCAACGAGATCGATGTAAAAAAATATTTGGAAAGTGTTCATGCAGTTAAAATTATTCCAATCTATTGGGATAATGATGAGATTAATCATAAGCATAAAATTCTTGAACCCAAGTTTATTTTGTTCCTTGTTGCTGTTGCGATTTTAAATTCCGCTATGGTTTATTTTGTTTACAATAAAGTGCTGTATATGGTACCATTTAACTGGATGATGGACCAGCAGAAACAAAGTGCTCAGCAGCATAGCCTGATATTTTCAGATGGCTACGGAATGCGTCAGCCGGTTGAAGGAACAATTGCACGCGGCTACTTACCATATGAATATAAAGGGCAGCCTGATCTTGCAGGTCAAAAACTTGTTAATCCGATTCCTGTTTCGAAAGCTTCACTAACATTAGGCCAGAAAAAATTTGATACTTACTGCAGCCCATGTCATGATTATCATGGTACAGGTAATAGCAGGCTGCGCGGGCAATTTCCAAATCCGCCAAGTTTACATTCCGAAAAAGTTAGAACCTGGAGTGATGGGAGAATTTATGCTGTAATTACAGAAGGCCAGAATGTTATGCCTTCCTATGCAACTCAATTAAATCCGGATGAAAGATGGGCTGTCATCAATTATATAAGAGCTTTACAAAGAGCAATGAATGCAAAGGAGTCTGATCTGAAATGAGTACTCCTACTTTTGAATATCGGAAAAAAGAAATCCCTGCAAAAATTCAATCTATTGGAATTGCACTGCTTCTAATTGGATTGATAATTGTTATCTGCGGTTATATTGTAAGTCCGGCACGAATGGCTTTTAATAATATTATTGGTTTTACTTTTATTATTAGTGTTGTTGTTGGTGCTTTATTTTTTGTTGCAATAGAATATTTAGCTGGTGCAGTTTGGAGCGCACCATTTAGAAGAGCTGCTGAATTTTTAACTTATGGAATTTATCTTTTGCCTTTATTGGTTATCCCGCTCTTTATGAATGTTCATGATGTATTTCACTGGACTCATCCAGAAGTAGTGAATGCCGATAAAGTGTTAAAAGCAAAAGCTCCATATCTAAATATTAATTTCTTTGTTATTCGTGTTATTGCATTTATGGCAGTATGGATGCTGTTCCAATTTATTATTACAAGAAATTCATTAAAACAGGATGAAAGCAAGAATCAAAACCTTACAACTAAAAATATTAAACTATCTGCAGTTTTTGTTCCATTCTTTGCTTTAACAATTTCTTTTACAGGAATAGACTGGCTTATGAGTTTGGAACCCCATTGGTTTTCAACAATTTTTGGAATTTATTATTTCTCAGGCACCATGCTTGCGTCTCTGGCAGCAATCACTGTTTGTGTAGTTTATCTTAATGAGAATGGTTACCTTGTAAAAGGTTTGAACGAAGATCATTACTATAGCTTGGGTGCATTAATGTTTGCCTTCACAAATTTCTGGGCTTACATTGCATTCAGCCAGTTTCTTTTAATCTGGTACGCAAATTTACCTGAAGAAACATTCTGGTTCCTTCAAAGATGGGAAGGGAGCTGGATGATTTATAGTATCGGATTAATCTTTGTTCATTTTGTTGTTCCATATTTTGGTTTACTAACACAGCCTTCAAAGATGGATCCGAAGAGATTGAAATTAATGGCTATCTGGATTTTGTTTGCTCATTACTATGACCTCTACTTTTTAGTAATGCCGACTTACAGCAGGAGCGGAGTTGCTTTCAGCTGGTTTGAGCTTGGTTTCCCGGCACTTTTAGTAGGTTTACTTATGGTTCTTTTTTATCAGATTTCTAAACGGCAAAATCTTGTTGCAATTGGCGATCCAAAATTAAAACGTGGAATTGAATTCAGACTATAGACAAAATTTTATGAAGACAAATAAAAAGTTAGAAGACGAAATTAATTTCAAAAATGTTTTCACAAATCCGCTAAGAATGTTCGGCTGGGTATTTGTGATTTTTATTGGATTGATACTCGCACTTGGAATTTATTATGTTAAAAATATTGGCGACATTTCATTGAATGTTCAGCCGACAGGATTAATTACCGATTCTGTAAATGTAAAAACAGAATTGAATGCAAAAAAAGGGGGCATTTCTCCCGCAGTTGATTTGGCAGTTGTAAAAAATCCCAAACCGGATTTTGTTGCAAAGGGAAAAAGTTTGTTTGAAGCTAACTGTAAATCGTGTCATGGTGATAATGGAATGGGAGATGGACCGGCTGGAACAGTTTTAAATCCCAAACCAAGAAATTTTCATGAAGTCGATGGATGGACAAACGGCCGTAATATTGATTTAATGTATAAAACCTTGCAGGAAGGAATTATTAAAAATGGAATGGCTGCATATGAATATCTGGCTCCTGCAGATAGATTTGCAATTATTTCTTATATAAGAACTTTTGCGGAATTCCCTCCGATTAAAGAGGAAGAATTGAAATCACTTGATGATAAATACCAGATTTCAAAAGGTGTTGTTGTTCCTTCACAAATTCCCGTTTCTTTGGCAGAATCAAATTTAACTTCGGAATCTGCAGAAGTAATTAAGAAGATTCAGGATGCGAAAAGTTTATTGTCTTCTGCAAAAGAAAATCCCGGCGCATTGATCGTTAACAGGGTTTCAATGAATAAAGAAAAGCTTATTGCAGCATTTTTGAATCAGAATGAAAATCAGAACCTGGAAAGTTTTATTAATACAGTAATTGCTAATCCAATTAATTGCGGCTTTAAACCAACTGTTGCCCAGCTTTCCAGAGAGGAATTAAAAACAATGTATGAATTCTTGAAAGCGGCTACATTATAAAACAGTGTGAATCGAAAATGAAAAACTTATCAAAAGTAACTTTTATTGGTGCCATACTAATTTTATCTTTATGTAACATAAAAGCCCAGCAGGTTTCTGTAGGAATTGATGAAAAACTTGGCGCAGTTTTACCTCTCGATTTGCAATTCCAGACTTCTGAGAATAAAACAATTTCTCTTAAAGACATAATAAATAAGCCCACATTGCTTGCGCTTGTTTATTATGAATGCCCGAGTTTGTGCAATCCTATGCAAAGCGAGCTGGCATGGACTATAGATAAACTGCAGCTTGAACCTGGTGCAGATTATCAGGTTGTAAGTATTAGTTTTGATCACAAAGAAAATTCGGCAGTTGCTGCAAAATGGAAGGCTAATTATCTTAAGTCGATCAAACGCAGCATTAAACCGGATGATTGGATTTTCCTAACAGGTGATAGTTTATCAATTAAAAAATTAACTGAAACTGTCGGGTATCATTTTAAACCTTACAGGGAACAGTTTAACCATGCTTCTACAATTATTACTATTTCACCTGAAGGAAAAGTTAGCAGATACCTTTTTGGTACTCAGTTTAATCCATTCGATGTAAAGATGGCGCTTCTTGAAGCTAAAGCAGGGAAGACGAATCCAACAATTTCAAAATTCCTGCAGTATTGTTTTAGTTATGATCCTGAAGGAAGAATGTATACATTAAATATTACAAGGATAATTGGCACAATAATGCTTTTGTGCGTGGGTGCATTTGCAGCAGTTTTAATTTTTAAAAAGAAAAAAAATATAAAGAGTTAAAGGAGTCAATATAGATGGCTGACGGAACTTCAACTGTAGCCGAAAATTTCTACAACCAGAGTACTAATAAACACAAAGGAATTCTTTCCTGGCTTCTGACTACAGATCATAAAAGAATTGGATTGATGTACTTGATTGCTATTCTTTCCTTTTTTGTTGTCGGCGCCTTAATCGGTATTCTGATGCGTCTTGAATTAATTTCTCCCGGAAAAACACTGATGGATGCACAGACTTACAATACATTATTTACTCTTCATGGAGTAATAATGATATTCCTTTTCATCATTCCCGGGCTGCCGGCTGTATTTGGAAATTTTTTCCTCCCAATTCAGATTGGTGCAAAAGATGTTGCGTTTCCGAGATTAAATTTACTTTCCTTTTATATTTATTTAATTGGTGCCGCTTTGGCATTAATTTCTTTGTTCTTACCTGGCGGACCGATTGATACAGGCTGGACATTTTATATCCCCTACAGTATTAGAACAGGCACAAATGTTTCAATGGCGTTGTTTGCAGCATTTGTTCTCGGATTCTCTTCTATTCTTACCGGAATAAATTTTGTCACTACTACTCATCGGCTGCGTGCAAAAGGAATGGATTTTTTCAAAATGCCTTTGTTTGTCTGGGCTACATACGCAACTGCTTGGATTCAGATTATAGCAACACCTGTTGTTGGAATTACAATCCTGCTTGTAATTATTGAACGAGCTTTTGGTGTTGGAATTTTTGATCCTGCTCTCGGCGGCGATCCAATTCTATTCCAGCATATGTTTTGGATCTATTCTCATCCTGCAGTTTACATTATGATTCTTCCTGCTATGGGAGTCGTTTCAGAAATCATTCCAACATTCTGCAGAAGAACAATTTTCGGTTATAAAGCTATTGCAATGAGCTCGCTTGCAATTGCATTTGTAGGCTATCTTGTTTGGGCTCATCATATGTTTTCATCAGGAATGAGCGATACAGCCAGATGGATATTCTCTCTACTTACTTTTATCGTTGCACTTCCTAGCGGTGTTAAAATATTCAACTGGGTGGCAACAATGTATAAAGGTTCAATTGATCCTCAACCTCCATTTTTATGGGTTATGGCTTTTATATTCCTCTTTTCAATCGGCGGATTAACAGGATTGGTGCTTGGATCTCTTGCAACAGATATTCATGTTACTGATACATACTTTGTTGTAGCGCATTTTCATTATGTAATGTTTGGAGGAACGGGAACAATCTTCTTTGCAGCACTTCATTACTGGTTCCCCAAAATGTTTGGTAAAATGTATAATATGAAATTCTCCAAGATTTCTGTTGCATTATATTTCATTGGATTTAACATGCTCTATTTCCCGAAATTCATTATGGGTTATATGGGCATGCCGAGAAGATATTACGATTATCTTCCCCAGTTTACTACATTACAAAGAATTTCTACTGTCGGGTCATGGATTTTAGTCGGAACAATTTTATTTGTTTTCGGTTATCTTATACATGCATTGCGCAAAGGCAAAAAATCCACATCCAATCCTTGGGGAGGAGTA
>DAIEQP010000402.1 GCA_027347805.1 Ignavibacteria bacterium
TCAACAGAATTATTGTTGATGGCGACACTAGCACAAATGATATGGTTTTAATTTTAGCTAATGGTGCAAGTGAAGTTGTTATAAATGATGAATCAGCTGAATATACAATTTTTGAAGAAAAACTTTTTGAATTGCTCAAAAAATTATCAATTGACATTGTAATAGATGGTGAAGGCGCAACAAAACTGATTGAAATTACTGTTGATGGAGCGCTTTCAAATTCTGATGCTGAAAAAGCGGCCAGAACAGTAGCATTGTCTCCACTCGTAAAAACCGCAATTCATGGTGAAGATGCAAACTGGGGAAGAATACTTGCGGCTGTAGGTTACTCTGGAATCGACTTTGATCCAGATAAATTCGAAATCATTATAAACGGAAAACAGATACTTACAAAAAATTATGGTGTAACTCTTCCAATATCAGAAGCGAACAAAACACTTAAACCAAAAGAAATAAATATTCTATTAAAGTTGAATGTTGGTACTGGAAACGCCACATGTTGGACATGCGACTTTTCTGAAGAATATGTAAAAATAAATGGGAGTTATAGAACTTGACGAATCCAATTTTTAGAAAAGAAGATGTATTAATTGAAGCGCTGCCATATATACAGCAGTTTGAAAAAACTACATTTGTTATTAAGTACGGCGGGGCTGTAATGACCGACGAAAAGCTTAAAGCCATGGTTGCGCAGGATGTAACACTTTTGCGGAAAATAGGAATTGATATTGTTGTTGTTCATGGCGGCGGAAAAGAAATTACATTACTTGCAGAAAAACTTGATATCAAGACAAAATTTGTTAACGGCCAGCGGTATACAGATGAAGATATGAGAGACGTTGTTCAAATGGTGCTCGGCGGATTAATTAATAAAGATATTGTCAGAAGAATAAATATTCATGGCGGAAGAGCTGTTGGCGTTAGCGGCATAGATGCAAATCTTGTTACTGTTAAAAAAATGAATGAAGAACTTGGCCTGGTTGGTGAAGTAACAGATGTTAATGCATCATTTGTGAGAAATCTTTTGAGAGATGATTACCTTCCTGTTATAGCGCCAATTGGTGTCGATAACGAGGGAACAATTTATAATGTGAATGCTGATATAGCTGCCGGCCCAATTGCGGCATCGCTAAGCGCAACTAAGTTGGTTTATTTAACTGATATCGAAGGGGTTAAAATTAATGGTAAGCTGGTATCACATTTAACAAAATCAGAAGCTGAAAATTATATTGCAGATGGAACAATAAGCGGCGGAATGATTCCGAAAGTTGAATCTGCATTGGCAGCTCTTGAATCAGGGGTACAAAAAGTACATATAATCGATGGAAGAGTTGAGCACGCGTTACTGCTCGAAATTTTTACATCAGAAGGTATTGGAACTGAAATAGTAAGCGAATAAAATATTCCTTCAAAAAACGGGATGAGGAAGCCATGAGCAAAAAGCTCGAAGATATTCATAAACGACATACAGTTATTAAGTCGATTATTTCATCGCAGGAAATTTTTAACCAGACACAGCTTGTTAAAATTTTAAAACAAAATGGAATTAAAGTTACACAGGCAACTCTTTCCCGGGACTTAACAGAATTGGGTGTTGCTAGAATTCCAACTCCCAGGGGTGCGGTTTATAGAATTAACGCGACTGGAGACGAACCAACACTAAGAATTCATGTGGCAGAAGAAATTGTATCAATCATTACAAACGAAGCACTTGTGGTTATTAAAACTTTTCCGGGAAGAGCACAGGGTGTAGCGGCTTTCATAGATAAAAGCACTTTCAAAGAAAGTTTGGGCACTCTTGCCGGTGACGATACAATCATTGTAATTCCCAAATCGACAAAAACAATTGATAAAACAGTAGAACAATTAAAAATAATATTAGGAATAAAATAATGGCAAAGAATAAAATCGTTGTTGCTTATTCCGGCGGACTTGATACATCAGTAATGGTGAAATGGTTAAAGGATAATTATGACGCCGAAATAATAACATTCACGGGAAATCTTGGACAGACAAAGGAATTGATCGGCTTAGAAGAAAAAGCAATTAATTCCGGTGCTTCAAAAGCATACGTCGAAGATCTAACAAAAATATTTTTGGAAGAATATGTTTTTCCATCATTGCGTGCCGGCGCTATGTATGAAGGTGCATATCCGATGGCTTGTTCAATTGGAAGACCGCTTCTTGCAAAAACTCTTGTGTATGTTGCAAGAAAAGAAGGTGCAAATATGGTTGCCCACGGATGTACTGGAAAAGGAAACGACCAGGTTCGCTTTGAAGTTACTGTTGGCGCTCTTGCCCCGGACCTGATCAACATTGCACCGTTAAGAACATGGGAATTTAAAAGCCGCGAGGAAGAAATTGATTATGCTAAGAAACATAATATTCCTGTAGCTGCAACAAAAGAAAATCCATATTCCATTGATGAAAACATTTATGGAACCGCAATTGAATGCGGTGTTTTGGAAGATCCAATGATTGAACCCCCGGCAGATGCATTTCAGCATACTGTTTCACCTGAAGAAGCACCGGACATGGCTGAATATGTTGTAATTGAATTTGAAAAAGGAATTCCCGTTGCAGTAAACGGAAAAGAGATGGATGCTGTTTCGCTTGTTAAAGAACTTAATAAGATTGGCGGACGAAACGCTGTTGGAAGAATTGATATGATTGAAAACAGATTGGTTGGAATTAAATCACGCGAAGTATATGAAGCCCCGGCTGGAATGTTGCTTCATTCTGCACATACTGAGCTTGAAAGAATTACACTTGAAAAATCTGTAGCACATTACAAAAATCTGGTTTCGCAGGAATATGCAAATCTTATTTATAATGGATTGTGGTTTTCTCCTTTAAGAGAAGCTCTTCAGGCATTTGTAGATAAGACCCAGGAAAAAGTAACAGGCATGGTTAAGTTGAAACTTTACAAAGGAAACATTATTGTTTCAGGAAGAACTTCTCCATATTCGCTGTATGATCCTGAACTTGCAACATATACTGCTGCAGATCAGTTTGATCATAAAGCTTCAGAAGGATTTATAAAAATTTATGGATTACCATATAAAACAATTAATCGTGTTGAACAAAAAGCTGAAGCAGAAAAAAATCAATTAGTCTGATAATCTCGGAAATTAAACAATGGCGCTTTGGAATAGCAGATTTAGAAAATCGTTGGATAAAGATGCATTAAAATTTTCTTCGTCAATTGATATAGACGGGAAAATGTATAATGAAGATATTGATGGAAGTATGGCTCATGTTCAAATGCTGGTTAAACAAAAAATTGTATCTGCAAATGACGGTAAAGCTATTCTAAAAGCGCTTGAAGAAATAAGAAAAGAAATTGCTGCGGGTAAAATAAAGTTCGAGTGGCAAAAGGAAGATATTCATTCACTGATCGAAGAAAGATTGGTGGAGAAAGTTGGCGAGCGTGGCAAGCGGCTGCACACCGCTAGAAGCCGCAACGACCAGGTTTCTCTGGATGAACGTCTATACATGCGCAAAGAAATAAAAAACCTGATAAAATTTATCCGTGAATTTCAAAAATCACTACTTAAGCAGGCGGAAAAACATAAAGACACAATTATATCTGGCTACACACATTTGCAGCGTGCGCAGCCGCTTCTGTTTGCGCATCATCTTATAGCATATGTTTCAATGCTTCAGCGAGATGCTGAGCGATTAACCGATTGCATGACGCGCGCAAACAGATCGCCGTTAGGCGCCGCCGCGCTCGCCGGTACAACTTTGCCGATTGACAGATCCTATTCTGCAAAACTTCTTAATATGAATTCAATCATTGAAAATTCTCTTGATGCAGTTAGTGATAGAGATGTTGTTATAGAATTGATTAATGATTGTTCCATCATTATGATGCATCTCAGCAGATTTTCAGAAGAGATGGTATTATGGAGCTCGCAGGAATTTGGATTTGCAAATATTGACGATTCGTATGCAACCGGAAGCAGTTTGATGCCTCAGAAAAAAAATCCCGACATTGCAGAATTAATCCGCGGAAAAGTTGGAAGAGTTTACGGTTCTCTCTTTGGTATGTTAACAATTATGAAAGCTTTGCCGCTTGCTTATAATCGTGATATGCAGGAAGATAAAGTCCATCTTCTTGAAGCGGTGAATACAACAAAAGACTGTCTGCACTTCGCAGCAGAAATGCTGAAGAATACTAAATTCATTAAAAACAGATTCGAAAAAGAACTCGACGGCGATTTATTGCTTGCAACTGATTTAGTTGATTACCTCGTTAGGAAAAAGATTCCTTTCAGAGAAGCGCATCATATCGTCGGCGAAATTGTAGCTCAATGTGTTGAGCAGAACAAAAAACTAAACGAACTCCCAATTTCAGATTACAAAAGAGTTTCGGCAAAATTCGATTCAGATATTTTTGTAATCCTTACATCCAAAACCAGTGTTGTTAGCAAATTGTCATTCGGCAGCACTTCACCAAAAGAAATTGAAAAACAAATTCTTTACTGGAAAAATATTCTAAAAACCCAATCCCGATAAAAACTAAGAAAAAAATTTTTTATTTAACAAAACTTATCTTTCAATTAAAACGTCTAACTTTCGCTAAAATTTTCCCCAACAAATAGGAAATATGATGAAAAGTTTTTCGTTCAAACCGTTTTTTGCAATTCTCGTTTTATCTTTTACATTAACAATATTTGGTGCCGTTCCCGGAGATGACGAATCGAAAAAAAGAGGTTTCGATTTACAGAACCTGGATAAGTCTGTTTCCCCGGCACAGGATTTTTATAAGTATGCAGTTGGCGGATGGGTTAAAAATAATCCGATTCCAGATGATCAAACCCGCTGGGGCGCATTCACAGTGCTTCAGGAAGATAACAATAAGGTTCTTAGAAAAATTGTAGAAGAAGCAGCAGCAAATCAGTCGTGGGTTAAGGGTTCAGCAAAACAAAAAATCGGCGATTTCTATGCAACAGCAATGGACTCTGTTCGCATTGAAAAACTTGGATATAAACCGATTGTTCCTGAATTACAGAAAATTGATGCAATAAAAGGAAAAAATGAATTAGTAAAACATCTCGCAACTCAATATATAAATGGCAACTCGCTCATTTTTGGTTTTGGAGTCGGCATCGATGCAAAGAAAAGTGATGTGAATGCAGCTTATCTCAGCCAGGGCGGATTGGGTTTGCCGGATGTAGAATATTATACTAAAGAAGATGCCCGCTCAAAGGAAATTAGAGAAAAGTATGTTCAGCATATTGCAAACATGTTTCAATTGATTGATGTTGATAAAGAAACTGCCAGTAAAAATGCTGAGCGGATTATGGATGTTGAAACAAAGCTCGCAAAAATTTCAAACACCCGTCTGGAAAATCGAGACCCGATAAAAACATATAACAAAATGGCGATTGACAATCTATCAAATCTTTCTCCAAACTTTGATTGGAAAAAATATTTTGATCTTATCGGCGTTAACATGAATGTTGTAATTGTTAGACAGCCAAAATTTTTCTCTGGACTTGGACAAGTGTTTGAAGAAGTATCACTGGATGATTGGAAATTATATTTCAAATGGGACTTACTTAGAAGTTCCGCAAATGCCTTAAGTTCAGCTTTTGTCAATGAAAGATTTAATTTCACCGGAAAATTTTTAACGGGCGCAAAAGTGCTTCAGCCAAGATGGAAAAGAATGATTCAGGCAGTAAACGGATCAATGGGTGAATTGCTCGGCCAAATTTATGTTTCTGAAGTATTCCCACCGGAAGCAAAAGAGAGAGCAAAAGGAATCGTAGCAAATTTACTTGCATCGATGGGAGAAAGCATTAAAAGTAATCAGTGGATGAGTGATGATACAAAGAAACAGGCATTAGTTAAACTTGGAACTTTTGGTGTTAAAATTGGATATCCTGATAAATGGAAAGATTATGGTGAATTGAATATTGAAAGAGATACTTATTATAAAAATTTAGAACGTGTTAGCATTTGGGCGACAAAGGATAATTTAGCAAAACTTGGTAAACCAATTGATCCGACTGAATGGGGAATGAGTCCGCAAACAGTTAATGCTTATTATTCTCCAACTAGAAATGAAATTGTTTTTCCAGCAGGTATTTTACAGCCGCCATTCTTTAATCAAAAAGCAGATGACGCAATTAATTATGGCGCAATGGGTGCAGTAATCGGTCACGAAATTTCTCACGGATTTGATGACCAGGGAAGAAAATATGATGAGAAAGGAAACATTAGAGATTGGTGGACAAAAGAAGATAACGATAAATTTCAGGGGCGTGCAAAAAAATTAATAGATGAATTTAATACATTTGTCGTAGTTGATACATTTAAGGTTAACGGTGCATTAACATTGGGTGAAAACATTGGCGATCTTGGAGGATTAACGGTTTCGTTCAATGCATTCAAAAACACAGAACAATTCAAGAAAAATGAACCTGTTGATGGATTTACACCTCAACAAAGATTTTTCCTTGGCTGGGCTCAGGTTTGGGCAACAAACGCTCGCGATGAAGCATTGAAATTACAGGTCAAAACAGATGTTCACTCGCCATCAGTTCAAAGAGTAAATGGACCGCTGATGAATCTTCCAGAATTTTTTGAAGCCTTTGGTGTTAAGCCGGGTGATAATATGAGAAATTCTGACGATAAACTTGTAAAAATTTGGTAAGAATTTTAGAGAGTAAGATTAATTTTATACTATCTTACTCTCGGTTTTTATATTTGCATGAAACCCTGTTAAAAATTTTGTAATCACAACGAAGGAAAATAAATGTACTCTTTAGAAGTGCGAAATCTTACAAAGACATTTGAAAAAATTGTTGCTGTGGATAACGCATCATTCGAAGTTCCTGACGGATCTATCTTTGGTCTTATTGGTAGGAATGGTGCAGGTAAAACAACAACAATTAGAATGATGATGGGAATTTATCTCCCAGACAACGGAGACGTAATTCTTAAAGGTGTTAAAGTTGGCCAGGAATTTAAAAGCAGGGTTGGTTATTTACCGGAGGAGCGAGGCCTTTATAAAAAAATGAAAGTTCTTGATACTCTTTTATATTTTGCCGAACTGAAAGGTAAAACCGGTAAATCGGTTCAAAAAAAAGCGGAAGAATATCTTAAGAGATTTGAGCTATATGATCGCAGGCTTGCAAAGGTTGAAGATCTTTCTAAAGGCAACCAGCAAAAAATTCAATTCATTTCTACAATTTTACATGATCCCGATTTTGTAATTCTTGATGAACCATTCAGCGGATTGGATCCTGTAAATACAAATCTTCTAAAGGATATTATTCTTGAAATGAAGAGTAAGGGAAAAGTAATAATCTTCTCTACTCACTTGATGGATTTTGCCGAAAAAATGTGCGATCATATTGCAATGATTGATCGTGGTAAAATAATTTTAAAAGGATCGTTAAGCGAAATAAAAGCAAAATATGCACAGCGCAATGTAAGCTTGACTTATGATGGGGATATTTCTTTCCTTACCGGCAATCAGATTATTGAAAAAATGGAAAACTTTGGCAACACAACCGGAATTCGATTAAAGGATGCAAATCAAACACAGCAGTTATTAAAGCTTCTGGTCGAACACAATGTAATCGTGAAAAAGTTTAACGCTAATGATATATCGCTGCAGGAAATTTTTGTTGAACTTGCCGGCAAAGAAGATGGAGGTGTAAAATGATTAACCATCGCGTTCTTGGTGTAATTAAAAGAGAGCTGAAGGAAAAACTCTTTTCAAAATCCTTTATTCTCACTACAGTTCTTTTTCCATTATTCCTTTTCTTTATAGCAGGAATTCAGGTGTTTCTGCGCGGAGATGAAGCAAATACAAAACTTAGCATTGTTGCAGAAGACCAAAAACTAACAGATGCATTGCAGGCTGAATTGTTAACTACTGATTTGATAAAAGGTGGAAAACACACTTTTCAGTTTTTAACTATGAGCCGCGAAGAGTTAAAAAAATATCTTGACGAAAATAAAAAATTGATGCTTGATGATAAGTTAACCGGTGTTGTATTTCTTCCTCGAAGTGTAATGAAAGACAAGAAACTTGAATATTATTCAAAATCACCAACCAACATCTCGTTATCAAGAAAAATTGAGGGACCGATTAACAAAGTATTGATAGACACATATTTTAATAACCGCTCTCTTTCTAAGGATGAACTCGATTTTGCACGCAAAGGTGTTGATTTCAGCGGATACAAAGTTTCAAAAGATGATAAGATTAAAGAAGAAGGTTACGGAAGTCTGGTTCTGTCTTATGTTTTTGCTTTCCTCCTTTATATAAGTTTATTAATGACCGGACAGATGATGCTTCAATCTGTAATTGAAGAAAAGGCAAGCCGGATTGTTGAAGTAATTTTATCTTCTGTAAACGCAAAAGAAATGATGACCGGGAAAATTATTGGTTCTGCAATAACTGCAGTTATGCAAATGGGAATTTGGCTGGGTGCAATTGTTACTGTTGCATCCTCGGCAATGTTTGCTCTTCCGCCCGAAATAATGATTAGCATAAAAACATCGCAGGTTGTTTTCCTTCTTGTAAATTATGCGGTTGGATTGGTGCTGTTTCTTAGTTTGTTTGGAATGGTGGGTTCCATTTTCGACAACCCGCAGGATGCACAATCAGGTATGTGGCCGGTTATGATGCTTGTAATGATTCCGTTTTTCATTTCGATGGCAATGCTTGAAAATCCCAACAGCCCGATCGGAAGCGTTGCTTCATTTCTTCCATTTACATCTGTTATTGTAATGCCTGTTAAGATGACAGTAGTCGATGTTCCAATCTGGCAGTTAGTTTCCTGTGTTGTTGTAAATATTGCGGCTATCTTTTTCATATTTCCTATCGCGGGTAAAATTTATCGTGTTGGAATTTTACGCACAGGCAAAAAACCAAAATGGAGTGAAGTTGTTAAATGGTTGAAGTATAAATACTAATCAAAAATTTCAAACAAAAAATTTGATATTTAATCGTTGAAATGAATTTTATAGATTAATTCGTATCTTTCAGAGGCGCTAAAGGCGCCTCTAATTTTCTATGGAAGAAAAAGAATTATATCCGTCACTCGTCGAAAAACTTCACAAGGACTTTTCTTTAGAAAAAGAATCTCTCCCTGTTAAAATTGATTTGACCCAAATCAGAAATCATTTAATTGAAAAAGTTAAAGAACTTATGGGCAGCGATTATCAAAGATTTCTTAATAGCATGTATAGAATTGATGTAAATGAAAATAAAGTCAGGGAAATACTCAATTCAAAAGATAAAACTGCAATTCCCGAAAAGCTTGCAGACATGATTATTGAACGGCAGCTTTTAAGAGTGCGAACGCAACTTCTTTATAAACAAAGCAAACTAGAATAATTCCTTTTGCTATTTGAACACGCGTCCCTTCTATTTATTTTTGGCTAACGTAAATCGAGTTGTCAAATGCCAAAAACAATTCTAAAAAAATATCCTGTTATTGATTACATAGCCATAGCATTTGGTTCTGCACTTATGGCAATTGGAATTGGAGTATTTCTTGTCGATGCCAAAGTTGTTCCCGGCGGAGTAAGCGGACTTGCAATGGCAATTCATTACTTAACAGGAGGAACATTTCCTGTTGGAACCACAATCTGGATCTTAAACATCCCTTTATTTTTATGGGGAATGAAAGAGCTTGGAAAACAATTTGGATTGCGAACATTTGTGGGATTTTCTCTCAGTTCATTTTTTATTGATTTCTTTCGCGGAGATATTCCGGGATTCAGATATTTGCGGCTTCAAGATTCGGCAACTCTGCACGATTTATTTAAAAACGACTTTCTCTTTGTTATTCTGATTGGGGCTGTTCTTATCGGTGTTGGGCTGGGAATAATATTCAAATTCAAAGGCACAACCGCCGGATCTGATATTGTTGCAGCAATTATGCAAAAACATTTTGGATTTAAGCCGGGTCAATCAATAATGATTATCGATTTTTGTGTAATTGCAATAGCAGGATTTATAATTGACATAAAAAATCTTTCTCCGGAAAAACCAGCGCTGTCATTAACCCTTTACGCATTCTTTTTGCTTTTTGTTTCTTCGTGGCTGATTGATGTTATTATTGAAGGTTTTGACTATGCGCGCGCGGTGAATATTATTTCCGATAAACACGAAGAAATTTCTCAAGCTATTATGGATGAGCTGGGACGGGGAGTTACTGCTGTTCATACAAAAGGTGTTTACAGTAAAACCGAACGCGATATGCTTTACATCGTAGTCTCTCTAAAAGAAATTTCGAAGCTTGTGGATATAATAAAAGAAATTGATCCTACCGCTTTTGTAATTGTTAACAATGTTCATGAAGTACTGGGAGACGGATTCCGAAGACGAATCTAAAAATGGAAATTTATGAGTTCGATAAATGATGAATTATTAACACCGGAAAAAATCAGAAAACTGGTAAGTGGCTTTCAGGTAAGCAGAATTATTTTAACTGCATTTGAGTTAAATCTGTTTACCGTTCTTGATAAAAAAATGTTAACCTCCTCCGATGTTGCTGCCCAGGCAAATGTAAACGCAACTGCTGTTGAACGTTTGATGA